>PBEJ01000007.1 GCA_002719595.1 Verrucomicrobiales bacterium | reverse complement strand
CACGATACTCCGGGTGAGCGCGTATCGGGAATGATCATCATGACCAGATTGGCCGCGCTCCGTATTGAGCGCGGAGCGGATCATTGCATTATCCGAAACAATGAATTCATCAAGACGGGCCAGGGCATAATGTCGGCCGGCGAGCATACCTTGATCACGGAGAATTATCTGGATGGCCCGAGCTATGCGCTCTGGCGAACCTCAAAAAGCAGCTGGGGACCGATGGGGATACACTTAAACATCGGAAACCAGGAAGTGTCATACAACACCATCAAGAACTTTGGAACCAAAGACAGCCCATGGGGCTCGGACGGCGGAGCCATCGAAATAGATTGCGGCAGATATCATAAGAGAAATATCTACATTCATCATAACTATTCGGAAGGTAATGCTGGGTTCATTGAATCCAGCTGGGACTATGATTGGCCGCGATATCGACAGGAAATCCATAACTGGAGAGTGTCATTCAATGTGTGCTACGATGGGCAATCATGGCTGTTCATGTTGGCTCCATGCCATGGCATCTATTTTGATAACAATACGATCGCCAGATACAATGGATTCGGAAGGTCCCAAAATGCCTGCGCCCGTATTGATGTTCGGGGGGGGAAGCCAGTTGGTAAACCCTCTGGAGCTCATTTCAGGAACAATCTGTTTATCTACTCTTCCTCTCCATATACCGGCAATCGATCAAGTGGCGCCTTGAAAACAGCGAACTGGTACTCAAAGTATAAATCCCCCCGCACTAAATATCAGGGTGACAGCAATCAGGCAGGCAGCGGAGATCCGGGCCTTGTCGATCTCGATAAACAAGATTATCACCTCAAAGCAGATAGCCCGTTACGCGGTAAAGCAATCAACCTAAGTGAGTTCTATAAATCGGACTTCTTTGGACGCCCACTGCCTGAGACCGGCAACTGGGATATCGGTGCGATTCAATACAACGCGACCAAGCCGGCCAAAGCATTGCAACCGAAACGGCGACTCCCCCATCCTTAAACCCCCTACTCTAGTCCAATCATCCCGGTTAAACTACCAGCCACGATGAAATTCAATTACAAATCTGAAATCGCGGCTGATGATTTAAATCAAAACTAANAAACCATTCATGGCGTTGACAGTATTAATCCCGCCCATCATTTTTTTGCCATGAGCAATGTAACCCGATTCGGAGCCGTTGGAGACGGAACAACTGACGATACTGAAGCGATCACTCACGCAGCTGCTCAAGGAGATGGAATGCTACATTTTCCGCCGGGAACCTACCGGATTACCCAACCCATTGAAATCAAGCTGACTGAACAAGGGCCTCTTGGCATTGAAGGAACCGGAGGCACTGCACGTATCATCATGGCAGGCAAAGGGCCGGCTTTCAGGCTAATCGGTACACATGGCGGCACAGGTGACCCGGGCAGCCGCAAAAGTAACGTAGCCTCACATCAGCGAATGCCAACCATCCGCAATATTGAAGTGGAAGGCGCACACACAGAAGCCGACGGCTTTGAGCTGATCGAAACCATGCAGTCAGTATTTGAAGGAGTCATGGTTACGCGCTGCCGGCATGGAATTCATCTCATCAAGCGCAACCGCAATGTGCTCATATCTCATTGCCATATTTATTTTAATACTGGAGTAGGAATTTACCTGAATGGCGTTAACCTNCATCAGATCAACATCGCCTCCAGCCATATCAGCTACAANCGGTTGGGCGGCATCCGGCTCGAGGAATCGGAGGTACGTAACCTCCAAATCACTGGTAATGATATTGAATACAACAACCATCGCTCACATGAAACCGAGCCTNAACCCACAGCTGAAATCTNCATTGATACTTCTACTGNGGGAGCCAGTGTAAATGAGGTGACTATCGCCTCCAATACCATCCAAGCCACCGACTCACCAGAAGGAGCAAATATACGCATTAAAGAAAAATCTGACACCTCGCGACCTCCAGGGCTCTTTGCCATCTCCGGCAATATTATTGGCAGTCAGGAAAATAATATTCACCTGACCGGTTGCTACGGTATCGCCATTGCTGGCAACTGCATTTATTCGNGTAAACAAAATAATTTACTCATCGAAAATTCAAAATTAATCAATGTCAGTGGCAATACCTTTCGTCGTCACACACCCAAGTATGGAACAGGCGTAAGTTTTACCCAGTGTACTGACATTACTTTTACCGGTTGCGCCATCCACGATGAAACCGAAGAAGGACAACCCGATTTGCCTGCGCTTCTACGACTGAACAACTGTAAACGAATTAACATAACCGGCAGTCAGTTTATTAATGGATTAGTTGGAATTGCAGCTTCCAACACCCATCATACCCTGATTAGTTCTAATACCATCCATGATGAAAGGAAAAAGCCGATCGCCCAAAACGGAATTCAATTCGATAATACTGGAGAAGGAAACCTTGCGGCAAATAACTCCATCGGTCCCTGTAAAAGCGAGGCCATCGAAGGCAGTATTCATCCAGAATAATAACTAAAAACTTTTCCGTTTGCCTTCCGCAAGACCTTTGCCATTCTCTCTGAAACTTATGATTAAACCCATAATCACTTTTCTATTTGCCGGCTGCCTGCTGGCAGGAGACCTACTGGCCGGTGAAGCTGAGGGGCCATTGAAACCCCACTTGGGAAAACCACACCATGATTTGCAGCAGTTATTCAAAGGAGAACGATTTGGTAATATCGTCGTATCAATGAAAGGTACGGTCATTGCCACTTGGGGAACCAGTCACGTACGAGCCCGGCGGAGTACCGATGGTGGCAAAACGTGGGGCCCTGAGATTGTGATTGCAAAACCGGGGTTCCAAACCGGAGGACTAACGGTCAATGAAACTAATGGTGACATCATTGCCTTTGTTGAAGACCGCCATCCGCCGGCCCCCATACACATATATGTAAGTAGTGATGACGGTAAATCTTGGAAAAAAATCCCGACCGATATAAAGCCAGACTCAAAAGGAAACTCACCCTCCATGCATATGAACGAGCACGGCATTACTCTACGTCATGGTAAACATAAAGGGCGACTCATTAGACCTTC
The DNA here is from genome assembly GCA_002719595.1 of Verrucomicrobiales bacterium. Lineage (GTDB taxonomy): Bacteria > Verrucomicrobiota > Verrucomicrobiia > Limisphaerales > UBA1100 > UBA1100. Next base: position 54,659 of record PBEJ01000007.1, on the reverse strand, counting down.
ACGCTGGTACGCCGGAAAAAATGATCGTTCCCTTTGGCCAAAACATATTACTAATGCTATTTACAGTGATGACAATGGTAAGACTTGGAAAACCAGCGATCCCTTTCCTGCTAAAGGGACCGGTGAAGCAATGATTGCCGAATTAAGCGATGGAACCATTTATTATAACTCTCGCCGGCATTGGGCCGAAGAGGGAGCTAATCCGCGAAGGCGTTGGACCGCCACAAGTAAGGATGGTGGCCACACTTGGGAAAATTTAAAATTTTGCGAGGTTCTTCCTGACGGACCTCAGAACACTAACTACGGCTGCATGGCTGGCCTAACCCGGCTGGCTGTTAAGAATCGCGACATCCTTATTTATAGTAACTGCGATAGCCCCAAAGGTCGAGACCATGGAACTGTTTGGGCCAGCTTCGATGGCGGGAAAACCTGGCCCATCAAAAAATTAGTTTATGAGGGACGCCATGCCTATTCTTCTATTACTTCGGGCCGACCGGGAACCATTACTGAAGGAATGATTTTTCACCATTTTGAAGGTGGGCCAAAAGGAGGATCTACCGTTGCGCGTTTTAATCTCGCATGGATTCTAGATGGCGGGCAATCCACCGGCGATGGGGTCATCCCGACAAATCTAAACTAATTTTAACGGCATGATGAAAAAAATACTATTCAGTGTTTTATTAATGGCTTCAGCACCAACGGTTTTGTCAGCTGAAAAATCCCTCATTGAATCAATTGAAAAGAGTGGAGGCCTGATCCTGCCATGGCCGGGTGAAGCTAACAGCTGGGAGGTCGAGTTCCATCTTCGTGGACGTGAACTCACTGACGATGGGCTGGCTAAGGTAGCCTCACTGAAAAGTGTCATCGCGCTCAACCTACGTGATACTCAAATCACCAGCGCTGGGTTAATTCACCTTAAAGCACTATCCAAATTAAAACGGTTGCATCTTGAACGAACCAAAATCGATGACAGCGGTATGAACCATTTAGCCGGTCTCCAGAATCTTGAATATCTAAATCTTTATGGCACCAAAATTACGGATAAAGCTCTCGATCAACTCAAAGGCTTAAAAAAACTAAAACAACTTTATGTGTGGCAGACTGAAGTAACCGATGCAGGAGTTGAACAGCTCGAGAAATCTCTGCCCGACCTGAAAGTAATCCGGGGGATTGATCTCAACAAAATCGTCATTGTTAAAAAAACTGAAACCAAGCCACAAGAGAACTTGAAATGGCTGCCAGAAGGGGGGNCTGAAAAACCTCCCGCAAAATCCAAGACCGGCTCTTTCACCATTATTACCTTCCAGAATAAGAGCAATAAAAACCTCAAACTTTATTGGATCGATTATGGCGGTATTAAAAAACTTTATGGTGAAATAGCCAAAGGACAGGAACGCAAACAAAATACCTATTCTGATGCAGTATGGCTAATCACTGATGATAAGGAAAAACCCCTAGGTTATTTTGTAGCAGGAACCAAAGAAGCACTGGCTATCATACCGAAATAAGCGCCACCTGCTTACTTGAGATTTTCTGCTGATTTTGTTAATTTATTTTCGTTTTTGAAAATTCTCTATTAGGGAATGTTGAGCTTACACCATAATCGGCGCGATTTCCTTCATTCTGCTGTTGGATTGGCCGGCCTCTCGTTGCCAACTTTTTTCCAGGCAAAAGCTACGACTTCCAAGCTAAAGCGGAAAGCTAAGTCCTGCATCATTATCTACACTTGGGGCGGCATGAGCCATTATGAGTCATTCGACCCTAAGCCTGATGCACCTGCTGAAATAAGGGGCGAATTTAAACACATTAAAACATCTACCCCGGGAATCCACTTTTGTGAGCACCTCCCTCTTCTGGCCAAACACTCTGAAAAATTAGCGATTGTAAGATCGGTCCATCACAAACACGGCGGTCACGGTTCAGGCATGTATGTCAATATGACCGGGCATAACCCAATNGGAGGCGTAAAAGCCAAAGGGCGTAAAAACTGGCCTTCGCTNGCCTCAATGATTTCCTATTTTCATAATCCNGCAAANGGCACTCCACGGGCGATCAGGATGCCCTACTCCATGTTTGATAATGGCGGACAACAGGCCGGTGAAGGGGCTGGGTGGATGGGATCGAAATATGACCCCATACTGGTACGTACTCCTGCTGGTGAACCATGGCGCGGGGTAAATCGNTACACCGACCGTGAACTGAACCTAAAACTTAATCTGAAAAAAACTCGAATTACTCAGCGGCGTAACCTCCTTGACCAACTCGACAATACAGGCACTGAAGAAACCGCTTACAATCAATTAGATCACTATTCCCGCATGGCAGCCGATATGCTTCTAGGATCCCCGGTTCGTGAAGCTTATGATCTAGAGAAAGAGCATCCTAAAATTCGCGCGATGTACGGCAACCACATGGGAGGACAATCCCTTCTTCTGGCCAGACGTCTGGTTGAAGCAGGTGTCCCTGTGGTGCAAACCCTTCTTTCGGCAAGCGACCTTGCAGGAGGCAGCGGAGACAACTGGGATACCCACCGAAATCATTTTCCAAAAATGAAGGATCGCCTTCTGCCAGTTTTTGATAAGGCGGTATCGGGTTTACTTACTGATCTGGACATGAGAGGAATGCTGGAAGAAACCCTTCTGGTATTTCTAACTGATTTTGGACGCACCCCGAAAGTGAACGGTAACGGAGGTCGCGACCACTACCCAAATGTCTATTCTTTGGCTTTTGCCGGTGGTGGGATTCAAGGAGGNCAAGTTTATGGTGCCAGTAATCGAAAAGGAACTGAACCTGCTGCAGGTGCCTGTTCTCCAGCCGATATCCATGCTACGGCATTTAAAGCAATGGGCATTGATCCTACCACTGAATTACATGATTTACTGGATCGACCATTCCAGCTGTGCGACGGCAATCCTCTGCCATTGTTCTGATTCTCTAACCCCATGAGAATCCCATTTCTGNTAATATTCGCATCAATTCAAATTCATGGTGCCGATTGGCCCCAATGGCTAGGCCCTGAACGTGATGCGGTTTGGCGGGAAGAGGGTATCGTTAATACATTTCCCGAAGGCGGCCCAAAACTAATATGGAAGACCCCTTTGAGTGGCGGATATTCGGGCCCCGCTGTNGCCAATGGCCGGGTCTTTGTCATGGACCGTATTGCTGATGAGATTGATACCAANAAAGCCAAGCTACTACACAAAGGCACCCCTCCTCGAAACCCTAATTTTTTACGTAAATTTTTTCCTGGAAAAGAACGTGTTGTTTGCTTGAATGAGGCTAATGGAAAGTTAATTTGGTCTCATGAGTGGAATTGCCCTTATACCACTGTAGCCACCTATGCGATCGGGCCACGCGCCACCCCAACTGTAAATGGCGATTACGTTTATGCTTTGGGAGCGGAAGGCAATCTATTATGCCTCTCCACAAAAACAGGTTCTGTGATTTGGCATCGTGATTTCAAGAAAGATTACGGACTCAATATCCCTGAATGGGGAACTGCAGCTCATCCTCTCGTCGAAGAAGATTTACTAATCTGTGTGGTCGGAGGGAAGGGCACCACATGTGTGGCATTCAACAAAAACAGTGGGACAGAGATTTGGAGGGCTCTGTCCTCTAAACAACCGGGCTACTGCCCCCCTGTGATCCATTTTCTTGGCGGCAAAAGGCAGCTGCTGATTTGGCACAGTGATGCTCTTGAGGCGTTAAATCCTCAAACAGGAAAAGTATATTGGTCAGTTCCCATAAAACCCACTTACGGAATGGCTATTGGCCAGCCCATGGCTGAAGGCAATCGTATATTTATCATGAGCTTCAATCGCATTTCAGCCTGCATAGAAGTAGCCAACGACGGCAATGAAGCAAAAATCATATGGCGGGGNAACACTCGAAACGGTGTCGGTGGTGTTCACAACACAGCTTTTTTGGATNATGGCCACCTATATGCTTGTGGAAATGGTGGTAATTATATTTGTGCCAATCTTGATAGCGGCAAAAGGTTATGGAGNACCTTTAAACCNGCGGCGGGAGAACGCCCGGCCAGTTGGGCCAATGTGTTTACAGTAAAACAAGGTAATCGATTTTTTCTCGCAAATGACTTTGGCGAACTCATCATCGCCCACCTAAGCCCCAANGGATATCGCGAAATAAGTCGTTCCAAGCTGATTGAGCCCACACACCGNGTCGGCCACAGAACCCTTGTCTGGTCACATCCCGCATTTGCCAACCGCCGCGTTTACCTTCGTAATGATTTTGAAATTAGATGTTACGATTTAGCTAAGTAGATTTCGGCTCGCTCCAATTAGATCAATCAGTACAATCGCCAAATGAACCCCGAAGAAAGAGCAAAGGATCTGGGCGTTGAATTTACTAATCAAGAGTCGGGATATTTAAATCTTTGTATCCGGAGCGGTAATCTACTCTTCACTTCAGGCCACACAAGCACTGCCACAGGCATACTTGGAGCTGGTGTATCTGTTGAAGAGGGTTATGAGGCAGCTGAAGATTGTGCAAAAAAGATTTTAAATTCCGTATACAATACTCACGGAACCATCAACGGATTGAAAGTCGTTAAACTTCTGGGATGCGTTTATTCAGCACCGGATTTCACCGATCAGCATCTTGTTATTAATGGCGCATCTGACCTTCTACACAAGATTTACGGCAAGGAGGGGCATGGATATCATGCCCGAAGCGCTCTTGGATTTTCCGCCCTTCCCACCGGTGCGGCTGTTGAAGTGGAGGCAATTTTTGAAATTATTGAAGAATGAACCGTATTCTAATCCTTTTTCTCGCTTGGTTAACCATTGATTCACTATGGGCCAAACAACCAAATATCATTTTTGTACTGGCAGATGATCTTGGCTGGGCAGAACTGGGATGTTACGGAAATAAATTTAACGAAACACCCCACCTAAACGCACTAGCTGAGCGTGGACTTCGTTTCACTCATGCATATGCCTCAGCTCCCGTATGTTCTCCCTATCGTGCGGCGTTTCTGACCGGGCAATATCCTGCGCGGGTGGGGATTCTGGATTACTTAAGACCAGATTCGGATAACGGGCTTTNGACTAAACACATTACGTTGCCTGAAATGTTGAGGAAAAATGGCTACACAACCGGAATGATCGGAAAATGGCACCTATCAGGATACAAATATCATGGAGCTAAGAAAGTCGTACGACCTACCNACCATGGTTTTGACTGGAATATCGGCAGTGAAATTAAAGGCGTAGGAAATGGCGCGAATTTTTTCCCGTACGTTTTCCGCACTCAACCCATTAGCTGGATTGATTTGCCAAAGTCTAAGTTAGGCAAGGATGAATATCTAACCGACCGGCTAAATCGTGAAGCCATAGATTTTATCGAAAGAAGCAAGACAAAGCCCTTCTTTCTCTATCTAGCCCACTACGCTCCTCACACTATTCTAAATGGCCGGCCCGATCTGGTAGAAAAATACCGCAAGAAACACCCTCCCGGTAAAAGCACTCGAGATCGGTGCTATATATGCAAAGATTCAGGCCATGAAGGTGACGCCTTGAATCATTGGGCTGGCGACCATAATCCCCACCTAGGGGCAATGCTCGAGAGCATTGATGAGGGAATCGGGCTCATCGTGAAAAAACTCGAGGAACTCAATTTANNAGAAAACACCATTTTAATATTTTCCAGTGACAATGGAGGCGAATTAAATGTCACTTCCAATGCCCCTCTGCGGGGAGGCAAAAGTCAATTATATGAAGGAGGGATACGAGTTCCACTTATTGTTAGCTGGCCCAAAGAAATCCCTCAAAATAAGACATCAGAGCAAACAACTTCAAATGTCGATTTTTACCCAACTCTCTTGAAAGCCGCCGATATTACACCAGATAAATCTCAAGCCCTTGATGGCGTATCAATATTGCAAACCTTGCGCAACCCGGAAGTAGCGCCCACACGCAAAGCTCTACACTGGCATTATCCATTGGAGAAACCGCATTTTCTTGGCGGAAGATCCAGCGGCGCCATTAGAGTCGGAGATTGGAAATTAATTGAAAATTTTAGCGAAAACTCCCCTGAACTATATCATTTAGCTAGTGATCCAAGCGAAAAAACTAACCTCGCCAATCAACGCCCTGATAAACTCCGTGAACTTTTAACCCAATTGATTCAATGGCGCCAATCAATCGGNGCGACCAAGGAGCCTCCAAAAAGATAAAATCTTATTTGCTAAGCATTATGACGCCAAATTTGGCTCTTTTATTTTTGGCCATCAGCCTTAAACTACCTCGGCAATCGAACGCCACTTGCGAAGTTAAACTTAATAGATCATACTAAATCTGATTTTGTTTCTCACCATTGAAAAATAATCTCAAATCTGCTCTCCGGACTTTAGATTCCGGATACCGTGATGAATTGACTGAGGAACCCTCTCACTCTCTTGATCTTGCCAGATGCTTTTCACTAGTTTTCCTGCATGCAGGATGCTTAGGGATTATTTGGGTCGGGTGGAGCTGGCTGGCCATTATCGTTGCCCTCGCCCTGTATTTCACCCGCATGTTTGCTATCACCGCATTCCTCCACCGCTACTTTTCACATCGTACATTCAAGACCAATCGTTTTATGCAGTTCCTTTTTGCAGTTGCTGCATCCACAGCAGTTCAGAGGGGAGCACTTTGGTGGGCGGCACATCACCGTAAGCACCACAAGGAATCTGATAAGGAAAAAGATGTTCACTCGCCTCATACCCACAATTTCCTTTGGGCACACATTGGCTGGATTGCAAGCCCCAAGAATTTTGAAACTGACTATAATTCGATAAAAGACTTTGCCAGATACCCCGAGCTAGTTTTTCTCAATCGCTTCAACAAATTAGTACCTGCAATAATGGCTNTAGGACTTTATTTTCTCGGCGATTGGGCTGCTTCACAATGGGCATCATTGCAGACAAGTGGGTGGCAAATCTTAATTTGGGGATTCTTTGTCAGCACCACCCTTCTTTTCCACGGAACCTCAACCATCAATTCCTTAGCTCATATTTATGGAAAAAAGAGATTTGATACCGGCGACCATAGCCGAAATAATTTTTGGCTGGCTCTAATTACCCTTGGAGAAGGATGGCACAACAATCATCATCACTACATGCATTCCGCCCGACAAGGTTTTTACTGGTGGGAAATCGATCTTACCTATTACGTGTTAAAAATTATGTCCTGGATTGGATTGATCCATGATCTTAAACCAGTGCCTGCCCGTGTGCTCGAAGAAGGGCGTAAAATCGATTCTGAGAATTGAAGCCAAAACTCGCTATAATCGGCACGGGCATCTCNGGGCTAGGATGTGGACATTTCCTGCATAAGGATTTTGATATACATCTTTACGAACAGAATGAACACATAGGCGGTCACTCCTTCACGGTAGACGCAAAAGAAAATAATAAGCAGATCCCGATCGACATGGGGTTCATGGTCTTCAACAAGAAAACCTATCCTAACCTTACCCGTCTATTTGATGAGCTTAACGTTGGCTATAAAAACTCAAACATGTCTTTTAGCGTTCAACATCTTGGGCAGAATCTTGAATATTGCGGATCAAGCCTAAACCACCTCTTTGGGCAGAGAAAAAACATTTTCAACCTACGCCACTGGAGAATGTTGATGCAAATTAACCGCTTTAATAATGAAGCCCGGGAAGCTTTGGAATCAGGCCAGTTTGATACCCTTACCCTAGAGGAATACGTTAAAGTAAAAAATTATGGGGAGGATTTTTTCCAACTCTATATTGTCCCCATGAGCTCTGCTATCTGGTCCACTCCGCCCAAGCTCATGCTCCAGTTTCCTGCCACTACTTTGCTGCGGTTTTTTAATAATCACGGGTTCCTTGGCATGAACACTCAACACCAATGGCTTACCCCTAAGGGAGGCTCACGTGAGTATGTAAAAAAACTCACAAAACCTTTTAGAGATAAAATCTCAACCAATAATAAAATCCTGAAGGTATCCAGNGCAGACAAGAGGGCAACTGTCCATACAGCTGATGGACAATCATACTCTTACGACAAGGTCATCCTCGCTGGTCACGCCGACCAATCACTCGCACTATTAGACTCACCTAAACTGGAGGAAAAGCAGGAGTTGAGTAAGTTCAAATACCAAAAAAATGTTGGTACTTTGCATACAGATCCATCCTCAATGCCTCAAAATAAACTATGCTGGGCTTCATGGAACTACCGGATTAAAGAGGATACGTACGGTGAGCTCATTCCTAGAACAATCTATTGGATGAACAATCTCCAAAATGTATCCAAAGAAACCAATTATTTTGTGAGCATTAACGGAGAAGATGAAATCAACCCCAAAAAAATCATTAAGCAGGTAGAGTTTGAGCACCCTCTTTTCGACTCTGCTGCCGTGAATGCTCAAAGTAAATTGCATTCGCTAAATCAAAGTTCGCCGGAGCAAACAATTTATTTTTGCGGCAGTTATTTTAAATATGGTTTTCACGAAGATGCCTTAAATTCCGCCATGGACCTATCTTCAACGATATTAGGGAGGCCATTGTGGAGCTAAAGTCCTGCATTTATGAATGTCAGATCATGCATCATCGCTTCAGCCCCAAGGAGCATCATTTCGTATACAAAATATTTATGTTTGGGCTCTTTCTCGACGAAATCAGCGAACTTTCCAGAAAATTTATTTTATTAAGCCATAACCGTCTTAATCTTTTCTCATTTTATGATCAGGATCATTTGCAGAAAGACAGCCGAAGTGCGAAAGAAAAGATAATAGCATACGCCAATGAAAATGGGTCGAATGTCACCGNCGATTGCCANGTACAACTAATAACCTTACCTCGCATTGCCGGCTACGTATTCAATCCAGTTTCATTTTACTTCATTTTTAATAGGAAAAATGAACCCATTTGTGCTGTTGCAGAAGTGAACAACACATATAGGGAAATGAAGCCTTACCTGTTAACTCAATACACCAATGGTCGATTCAGACTTCGCGTGCCCAAACANTTTTATGTATCCCCTTTCTCAAGCCTGGAGTTGGAATTCGACTTTGATTTCAAAGTACCCGGCAAAAAACTCAACATAAAGATCGGTGAATTTGAAGCAGACCGAAAAATATTAGCCAGCTCCCTAAGTGGGAACGCCNTTCCTTTTACCGGCAAGAGACTCATCTGGTACGCAATAAAATACCCACTATTGACGCTTAAAGTCATTACCCTTATTCACTGGCATGCCCTACGTTTAAAACTGAANGGCCTACACCATCATCCAAAAGCTGAAAACCCTCATTTACAAAAACCCATATTAAGGTAGTCCAAAATCAAAAACACCATTTGATGCAACGAAACACACAACATCAAAAAAGAGCAGGCGACGGGACGGGTGCTCGCCCGGCTACTTTTTGGCAAAAACANTGTCAAAAGCTTATTCACCAAGCATTCAGTAAAATGAAACGAGGACGCCTCATTATCAGGATGCCTGAGGGAAACTCATATAATTATGGTGAAGACGAAAACGCAGAACCAGCAATCATCCATATTCGCTCCCACAATTTTTTTGCCAAATGTGTGCAGTACGGTGACATCGGGCTTGGTGAAGCTTACGTCGATGGTGACTGGGATACCGATGATATTTCTGCAGTCGTGGCATGGTTCATATTAAATATCGATAATGCCCCCTCCATATCTGGCTCTAAAACAAAAACAATTGCTATCAACTTCCTTAAAATCATCAACCGCATAGAGCATTTACTTCGGCCAAACAGCTTGAAGATGAGTAAGAACAACATTCATGAGCACTACGATCTGGGTAATGATTTCTACAAATTGTTTTTGGATAAAACCATGACCTATTCCTGTGCTTATTATGAAAATTCGAATTATAGTTTAAGTGAAGCGCAAACAGCCAAATATGATCGTTTATGTAAGAAGTTAAATATCAAGGAATCCGATCACGTATTGGAAATTGGATGTGGCTGGGGAGGGTTTGCTGAGTATGCAGCCGGCAAATATGGATGTCAGATTACGGGGATCACCATATCCGGGGAACAACTGAAATTTGCTCAAACCCGAATAGAAAAAGCAAATCTATCTGAAAAGGTAAAACTCCTGTTTCAAGACTACCGACACATCAAAGGTCAATTTGATAAAATTGTTTCCATTGAGATGCTCGAAGCTGTGGGGGATGCTTATTTAGAGGACTATTTCAAACAATGCAACCGACTACTCAAGCCGGAGGGTTTATTGGGAATTCAAATCATCACCTGCCCCGACTCGCGCTACAAACAACTTCGAAATGGAACCGACTGGACCCAAAAGCATATTTTTCCGGGCTCGCTCCTGCTCGCCCAGCATCGCGTTGCCGAAGCCATGGAAAAAGCAGGATCCCTTTTTCTCTATTCTTGGGATGAGTTCAGCCAAAACTATGCCCGCACGCTTAAAGCATGGCATGAACGTTTTAATGGATCATTNGAAGAAGTACGCTCACAAGGTTTTGATGAGAAATTTATACGCAAATGGAATTACTATCTTTGTTACTGTCATGCNGGATTTACCATGCGCAATGTAGGCGTCGCTCAAGCCATTTACACTCGGCCAAATAATCTGAGCTTAAGAGAGTATTCATGACCAAAAAAGGACTACTTTTATTCTTCAGCCTNATGCTGATTTCAATGCTAGGGGTTTGCCTTTGGGCTGGTAGCAGTAAAAACATGTTCATTTACTTTAACGAACAACGTTCCAGCCCATGGTTTATTGCTACACTTTTGGACTGCTATTGGGGCTTCTTCATTTTTTATGGGTGGCTACTATATCAGGAGAAATCTTGGGTAAAACGAATCCCATGGCTGGCGGCCATTTGCTTTCTGGGTAATATCGCTGTTGCCATTTATGGGTTGATTCGAGCAGCACGCTTACCCGCCGATGCCACCTTTGAAGATTTTCTNATTAAAAAAACTNACCGTTCCTCCTCGTGATCCAAAATGCATCCACTGCTTCAACAACTATTNTTAGCTTGGATCGGNATTTTCACTGTAATCAACCTCACTTTTGGATTGAGCGAAAAGTTGCGCAANGCTGGTATTATTGATGTGTTGTGGGGNTTTAGTTTTGCCATTCTTGCCTTATATTTTGCCATTTCAGGTGATGGCAATGAAACTCGCCGAATTATACTNGCAACCGCTACCTGTATTTGGTCAGGACGGCTGGGATTCTATTTACTATTACGTTTCAAACGGCATTACCCACAGGAAGACAAGAGATATACTGAACTTCGTGATAAATGGGGTAAAACGGCCACCCCGAAAATGTTTGGCATTTTCCACTGGCAAGGTCTGCTGATAATGATTTTCAGTGTGGTATTCGCAGTGCCAACATGGAATGAATCGACTATCATCAGCCCCCTTGAATGGGGAGGTTTAGCGATCATTGCAGTTGCAATAATCGGCGAAAGTTCAGCTGATTGGCAATTAGCCAGATTTAAATCACAAAATTCAGGCAACAAGGTTTGCCGATTGGGGTTATGGAATTACTGCAGACATCCCAATTACTTCTTTCAATGGCTGGCATGGGTCGGCTTTTTCCTTCTTGCCGGAGCCTCAGGAGGATGGTGGACTATTTTCTGCCCTTTATTAATGCTGTTCCTACTCCTGAAAGTCTTCGGAGTTCCCGCCAATGAAAAACAAAACCTAATCTCTAAAGGTACAGCCTACGAAGCCTATCAAAAAACCACTTCTTGTTTTATCCCGTGGCCACCAAGGGAAACTCCATCATGATAAATACTCTGCTTGAAAACGACTTGATACCGGATTTTTTGATTCGCCATCGAATCAGAAAACTAAATCAGCAAAGACTACGATCTGAAGCAAACCGACTTCAATCTGGGGCAAAAAACGAACTTATAGATGAGTTAAAAACAATGCCTGTTGCAATTGAAACTCAAGCAGCAAATGATCAACATTATGAAGTGCCGCCTGAATTTTTCATCAAATGCCTGGGCAAACATCTTAAGTATAGTTGNTGTTATTGGCCTGAAGGAACAAGCAATCTAGATGAAGCCGAAGCACGAATGCTGGAACTGACCTGCAAACGGGCCGGTCTTAGCGATGGCCAAANAATACTAGAACTAGGGTGTGGTTGGGGAGCAATCAGTCTCTGGATGGCTGAACATTATCCTCAAGCAAAGATTCTCTCAGTCTCAAACTCANCGGATCAGAGGAAATATATTCAAAATCAGGCCTCCGAAAGAGGCTTGAAAAATCTAGAAGTGCAAACATGTGACATGAATCAATTCAATACCGACCGAACCTTTGATCGAGTTGTGTCAGTGGAAATGTTTGAGCACATGAAAAACTACGAGGAACTGATGGAACGAATCAGTCGATGGCTAAAACCTGACGGGCGTCTGTTTGTACACATATTTTCCCACAAAAAATATGCCTACCATTTTGAGACTGAGGGTNAATCAAACTGGATGGGTAAACACTTTTTTACCGGAGGCATCATGCCCAGTGACGATCTTCTGGGTTATTTCAACCGTGATTTGAAAATCGACCAACAATGGCAGGTCAATGGGCTCCATTATCATAAAACAGCCGAAGCCTGGCTTAAAAATATGCATACTCACCAAAGAGAAATACATGGGATTTTTGCTGATACTTATGGGGCTGATCAAATGACAAAATGGTGGGTTTATTGGCGGATTTTCTTTATGGCCTGCTCAGAACTATGGTTCACTAACCGGGGAGAAGATTGGATCGTAAGCCATTATCTGTTTAGAAAGACAAGCCTTTGAATAAAGCCAAAAAAATCTTATTTGCGCTTCTGTTGTCCTTTTGTATTGCAGGCTGGATGGCCTGTAACAATCTGGAATGGAGGGGAGGGGGTATCCCAAAAATTGTTTGGAATAAGTCACAACCGGACATCAACAAACTTAAGAAACAAAGATCAAACCCTATACCGAGCGCACCTGCTCTGGATGATAATTCATCTTCAAATAAAAATACTAATTCAAGCACTGCCTGGAGCGCTTTTCGAGGAATTGACGGATCTGGAATATATACTGAAGAAAATATCCTTACCAATTGGCCAAATGAAGGACCACCATTGCTGTGGAAAAAATTGATCGGGGGAGGCCATGCCTCCTTCACGGTTGCCGGGCAACTTGCTTTTACACTTGAGCAACAGGACAAAAATGAAGTTGTCATCGCCGTTTCTGTAACCGATGGATCGGTAAAATGGTCCTACGAATATCCGGCCAAGTTTGAGGAATATTTCGGAGGAATTGGCCCGAGAACCAATCCTTTATGGAATGAAGAGCTTCTTTATACCATGGGGGCAATGGGACATTTACACTGTTTTGAGTCAAGTTCAGGGAAACTACTTTGGAAAAAGAATACGACTGAAGAAAACGGAGTTCAGCCTCCTTATTGGGGTGTCTCAGCTTCTCCTGTAGTCCATAAAGACATGCTCTTCATTACNCCGGGGGGAAATCAGNACAATGCCATAATTGCTCTGGACAAAAAAACGGGTGAAAAGAAATGGAGCACACTTAATGGAGAGCAAACCTACGGCACTCCAGCTCTGTTTAAAATAAACAATCAATTACAACTGATTGTGTCCCTAAAAGGTAAATTCTTCGGACTTAACCCAGATACGGGTGAGATTATATGGACCCATCCGTGGAGAATCTTCATGAATAATTATAATATTGCCCAACCTACCCGATTAACCGACGACACTTTGCTAATTTCAGCAGGTTATGGAACTGGGGCAGAATCGTTTAAACTATTTAAAAATGGTGATGAGTTTAAAACTGAATCCCTTTGGAAAAGTAAATCACTGAAAACTAAATTTTCTACTCCCATTCTATGGAAGGGCCACCTATACGGCCTCAACGAAAATCGTCTNNCATGCCTTGACGCTGAAGACGGATCACTAAAATGGCGTGGAAACAAATATGGGTATGGACAAATCATTGCCGCATCCGGGCATCTTATCATATTAGGAGATGCCGGCGATCTGTCTTTAGTTGAGATGAATCCACAAGAATTCATTGAAAAAGCAACTTTCAAAGCTCTGGATGGAGGCAGAACATGGAGTTATCCAGCTCTATCCAATGGTCTTCTATTCATNAAAAANAGCCGCGAAATGGCGTGCTACGATTTACGAGTTAAGTAAANCCTNATCGACTTGGCCAAAACTGTTTTTTAATCAAGACGCCATTTGGCATCCCTAGCTCATATATGCGACTNATTGTTATGAGTATGAGTAGAAGGCACGGCACACGTTCAATTGGTTTACTTGCAATAACCGCAATCTTGTTTTTCTGCGGATCAATTTATTCTGCCGAAAAAAAAGTAGATTTTGATGTATTAATTCAAATTAGCGGTAATGACCTGATGAGATATAGCAAAAACAAGTTTACCGTAGGAGCAGGGCAGAAGGTTAAACTCGAATTTAAGAATATTGGCAAACTACCAAAAGCTGCCATGGGTCATAACATTGTCATTTTGAAAAAAGGAATAGACGTTCTGGNTTTTTGCAACGAAGCCTTGAAATTTCCGAATGAAGATTATTTTCCGAAAACAAAGAAAAATGAAGTAATCGCGAACACCAAATTACTTGGCCCCGGGGAATCTGACATCGTTTATTTTGTTGCACCAAGCAAGGGAGACTACGACTTCGTATGCTCATTTCCGGGCCACTTTGCTATGATGAAGGGGAAAATGACCGTCGAATAAAAGCTGACTATATATGAATCAAACTTTCTTAATCATAGGTGGGAGTAGTGACATTGGTAGAATACTAACTTCCTCNCTCGCTGCCTCAGGAGCCAACCTAATTATTCTCGCCCGAGACGCTGAAAGAATAGAACNTTCTGAGCAGAACGTTGAAATTNTAAAGGGTGACGCTCTGGATTCTAATAAGGTCGAGGAAGCACTTGAAAANTCCCTCGAAAAAGGTGGGGGAAAAATTGATGGGGTCACTAATTTAGTCGGGTCTATTCTCATAAAACCCCCTCACTTGATGACTATTGATGATTTTCGGGAAGTAATTGAAACTAATCTCACCAGCGCTTTTTTAACCTTGTCACTCACCTGCAAAAAAATAGTTAAGAATGGAGGCGGGCGGCTAGTTTTCACATCCAGTGTTGCGGGTTCTCTAGGCCTACCCAATCATGAAGCAATTTCCGCGGCAAAAGGCGGAATCGAATCAATGGTTCGCTCAGCTGCCTCAACTTACGCTCGAAAAGGAATCAGAATTAACGCTGTAGCCCCTGGATTAACTGAAACTCGCTTAACCGCTGGCATATTAAGTTCCGACCCCATCAAAAAAATGGCAACGGAAATGATTCCTATTCGAAAAATCAGCCAACCAGAGCAAATTGCCTCCTCAATTGAATGGCTGTTGACCAAAGCTCCCGACAATTTTACAGGCCAAGTTCTAAATCTTGATGGGGGCATGTCCTCGATAAGAGCCTGATTTGTAAGAGAAAGTAAAAAACTTAACAAATCTATAGTTTTTTCTTCTCTAAAACCTGTAAAATACCTAGGAGTTGGATCTGTCATTTTGCATATTGGCAATCCTGTTCAATGTTTGTATATGATTATGCGCATGAAAACTGATTTACAGCTCTACAAAATTGGAGCAATCGCCCGCCTGACAGGGATTAATCCTGTTACAATTAGGATGTGGCAAACCCGTTATAATGCAGTCGAACCAGTTCGGACTGAAGGGAAACAACGTCTCTACACCGAAAATGACGTAACCAAACTGAGTTTACTCAAAGAGCTCACTGAGCAGGGAGACAGCATTGGAATGATCGCAAATTTGACGGTTGAAGAGCTGGAAAATCGATTAAGCGAGCAAGAAACAAAGCGAGGCCCCAATGAAATAAGCTCAAAACAAACCCCTATTAAAGTCGCTGTACTGGGGCATGGCTTCCCATTATTTAGCAATACCAAGATCGGAAACTATGCCGCACCTCTAGAATTGGTAGGAAAATTCACCCCCGATGATGCTTTCTCCAAAGACATTCAAGCGTGCAAACCTGATCTTCTAATTTTTCAAGTTGCCAGTCTTCAGCCTGACAGCCCCGGTATGATTCGCGAAGCTATTAAACTTTCCGAGGCGAAAGGAGCCTGCGTGGTTTACGCTTTCGGATCCAAGAAGGTGGTTAAAGATCTAACCAATGAGTCAACGCTACCTTTAAGGGCCCCAGTAAATGTTCAGGAACTCACATTAGCGGCAAATCACCTGTTAAAATCAACCGACCGACCAGCTATTGAAAATACAATAGAAACTTCACTTGAGAGAAAATACAGCGATTCACAACTGTGGGAAATTGTGAACCAACCTAACGCAATTGAATGTGAATGTCCTCAGCATCTCTCACACATCTTATTTAGCCTGAACAATTTTGAGGCTTACATGAAAGATTGCGAAAATCGCAATTCAAAAGACGCGGAAGTTCATCAATATCTCTACAAAGTTGCATCTGAATCGCGTGCTTGCCTTGAAAAAGCAATGGACAGGTTGGTTGAACACGAAAATATTCACTTTAAAAACGACTAAAATGCCCTAAAAACAGCACTAAACGGGCTTTGTTTACGTTTTGTATCGTTTTTATTTATACATTTCTTTGACAGTTCTATTGATAGGTGTATATTACCTCCACAGCAACTAAATGCTGTAATTAAATATATACAATACCTAAACAATAGAAACTTAATGAACAAAATCAAAACCCTCCTCGTAGCCGCAACAACCTTTATCATCGCGGCCCAATCACAAGCAGGCGACATCGTTGATGTAGCGGCTTCCAACAAATCTTTCAAAACACTGGTTGCGGCTGTCAAAGCTGCTGATCTGGTAAAAACGCTCAAGAGCGAAGGCCCGTTTACGGTTTTTGCTCCCACCGATGAAGCGTTTGCCAAGCTTCCGAAGGGTACCCTGGAAAGTCTCCTGAAGCCTGAGAACAAGCAAAAGCTNGTCTCGATTCTCACCTACCATGTTGTTCCAGGCAAGGTAATGGCCAAGGACGTCAAGTCTGGCATGGTCAAGACTGCATCTGGTTCGTCCTTCAAGCTGAAGGTGGGCAAGAAAGGGGTCTATGTGGACAAAGCCAAGGTAGTTGCAACGGACGTGATGGCTGACAATGGAGTCATTCATGTAATAGACGCTGTGATTCTCCCCAAGTCCAAATAAGCATTCGAGTAAGGAGGCTATAAAAAAGGACAATAACTCGGAGGGGGGTTGAATCCCCCCTCCCTAACTGGAACCACTGAATATGAAAAAAACACTCGCAATATTGATTGTTACCGCCCTNTCCAACCTATCTGCTCAAGCAAAAGACATCATGAGCGCTTTAGAGCAATGCGGCCAGTTCGAAACTCTCGTCGCCGCGGTAAAAGCTGCTGGCCTAGCCAAAACACTTGAAAGCAAGGGATCCTTTACCGTTTTCGCTCCTAATGATCATGCTTTTTCCCGCCTGCCCAGTGGGACGGTGGAGAACTTACTAAAGCCTGAAAATAAGGATCAGCTCAAAGCCATTCTCACCTTTCACGTTTTGGGCGAAGCAAGATCATCCTGTAGTTTAAACAATGGAGAACTCGAAACCGTAAATGGTGCCCACTTAAATGTTAAAAAATGGGGAAGCCACGTTTTCCTGAACAACAACCGAACTCGAGTTCGTGAGGCGGATGTGAAATTTGAAAACGGTATCGTGCACGTAATTGATCAAGTGATGCTTCCTCCNAAAAAGAAAACAAAGTTTGCCTCTACAACCTCAAAGGCTAAGTCACCAGACATCGTAGACACTGCCATTTCAGCTGGCCAATTCAAAACCCTTGCAACAGCACTCAAGGCCGCTGGCTTAGTTGAAACACTCAAAGGCAGTGGACCATTCACCGTGTTCGCGCCGACTGATGATGCATTCGCAAAACTACCCAAAGGCACCGTTGAAGACCTACTGAAGCCTGAGAATAAGAGTAAGCTCGCTAACATACTTAAGTACCATGTCATTGCTGGAAAAGTACCAAGCAAGGCCATCGAACCTGGCAAAGTTAATACCGTCGCCAGCGAGTCGGTTAAGCTCAAATTAAAAGATGACAGCATAATGGTAAACAAATCCAAGGTAATTAAGCCTGATGTAAATGCAGCCAATGGCGTTATTCACATCATTGATACAGTCCTGATCCCCAAGGATCGATCGAAGAAAGCAAAGAAGAAGTAAATCCACCACACCTCCAGAGGGGGGGTGTGCCACTGGCCACCCTCCCTCCCCAAAGATGAAAGTTTAGCTCATGAAAAACACAGAAAAATACTCACTGGAAAGTCCCTACAAGCCCAACTCAAATGAAGTGACAAACCTAACCAGGTACATCCGCGAGATGTCACATATACCTAGAATTTCACCTGAAGAAGAAAAAACTCTGGGCAAGCGCATTCAAAAAGGGGATCAGGAAGCAGTTAATGATTTAGTAAAAGCAAATCTTCGCCTTGTTCTTAAAATTGCAAAAGAATACCAAAATCTGGGTCTTGATTATATGGACCTGGTTAGTGAAGGCAATTTGGGTCTGATAAGGGCTGCGGAAAGGTTCGATCCCGATCGAGGCTGCCGGTTTTCGACACTTTGCGCAATCTGGGTAAGACAATACATGCGCAGAGCAATAGCAAATCAGGGCCGCACCGTCCGGTTACCTGTTTACCTAATCGATCATATTGCTAAAATGAGATCTGCTGAAATACGATTGAATAGCCGGTTGCAACGGGAGCCAACTCCCGAAGAGATAGCCGCTGAAACCGGTATGACGGAACAAAAAATTCTCACCATGCAGCGCGCCCAGAAATCTTCTTTTTCCATGGATGATGAGGAAGACACAAACTCATTCCACGAAAAATTAGTGGACGAAAACACTATTTCACCACAAGCGCATGCAACACAGCATAATGATTATGAATACATAGAGAAAGCGATGGTGATCTTGGATAAGCGTGAAATGGATATCCTTTCCAAGAGATATGGATTGGGAGATGGAGACAACCTGTCCCTGAGTCAGGTAGCAAAGAAATATGGACTGACAAGAGAGAGAATAAGGCAGATCCAAAAAACCGCTCTGAACAAATTAAGAAGTAATTTAACCCTGAAAGACGCAACGCTCCCGGCGGCAGCTTAAAAGAAAGGCAATACAATGGACAAGAAAGACAAAACATTCCTAATTTGTGCGTTCGCTAGTATGGTAGTTAGCATCGTCTTGTGGTTTTCAGGCCACCGAGAATACGGCCAATACGTTGGCATATGGGTCCCCAGCATTCTTGGGCTTCTAGCGATCCAAAAGCTCGCTGTCATACAAAACAGCATCAAGTAGGAAGGTCATACAATGGAAGATCCCATCGTAATCGGCATCCTAATATTTGGTTTTACTATAACTACGATCCTTTGCCATGCATCGGAACTATTCGAGATATTCGACTCAACCAAAAAGNTAAAGCCAGAACCCATTCGAATCAAAAAAAAAGTCTACTCCAAAGTTAAGGCACAATAGTTGAAACCAACAAAGTACATTCACGAAACCCTGTTGAGTGCACCACCTGAGCAAGTTTACTCTTGGCATGAAAGGCCCCTAGCGCTCCAACAACTAATGCCCAAAGAAGACTCCATCGATATAGTGAGTCCGGCCCAGCTGAGTGAGGGTAACCAAGCACACTTGCGTATTCCTCTTCTGGGATGTTGTTTGTACGTTGATTGGACTGCAAAATTGGAACGTGTTAAGCCGGGTAAAGAATTTAGCGACCGTCAAATTTCCGGCCCATTCAAAATATGGAAACATCGCCACTTGTTCCTCCAAGCATCCTCCCACGGATGCCTGATGCGCGATGAAATTGAATTTCTATTGCCTGGCGGAAAGTTGATTCATGCAACTTTGTCACCTTTCGTAGTTAACAAATTGCGTCATGTTTTCCAATACCGCCATCAAATCTTGATCCAAGAATTTGGACAAGGACAACCAGAACTTTTTAATGGGTCACTCAAAATTAATTAGAAATCTAGTCGTCATTCTGGGGGACCAGCTTAACCACCGATCGTTGGCCCTTGAAAATTTTGATAACCGCTCCGATGCAATTTGGATGGCAGAGGTTCATGCCGAGAGTCTTCATGTGCCTTCTCACCTTGCGCGAACTACCCTATTTCTGAGTGCCATGCGCCATTTTTGTGCTGACCAAGAATCCTTAGGTCGTCGCGTGATCTATCACTCACTAAAATTCCAGTATCCATCGCTCGCCTCGGCGCTCGATAAAACACTCAAGAGTCATAAAATAGAGAAAGTGCTCATCACTAAGCCCGGTGATACACGAGTAGAACAAAGCTTGTGCCATATTCTAGAGGAGCATGAACAAGATTATGAAATTTTAGCGGACAATCATTTCATTTGTGATCCTGATGAGCACAAAAGTTTCGCCGAACAAGGCAGTAATCAAAGAATGGAATTCTTTTACCGTAAACTACGCAAGTCGACCGGAGTGTTGATGGAGGGAGGGCTGCCCGCGGGGGGGAAATGGAATTATGATGAAAATAACCGAGGTTCTTTCCCAAAAGGAGGTCCCTCAGCGCTGCCAACGCCAATTTTTTTCAAACCGGATTCTATAACCAAAACGGTCATGGCTGAGGTCAAAACCCACTTCCCAAACAATCCTGGTTCTCTAGAAAAATTCAATTGGCCAGTTAATAGGAAGCAGGCCCGTAAAGCACTGAATGATTTTATTAAAAATAGGCTCCCGCTATTTGGAAAATACCAAGACGCCATGTGGACTGGTGAATCGTGGCTCTATCATTCACGCCTTTCGGTTTGTATGAACCTCAAACTACTTGATCCCAGAGAAGTCATTCGTGCGGCCGAACAAGCTTATAACGATGGATCCGCCTCTTTATCCTCAGTTGAGGGATTTATCCGCCAAATTCTTGGTTGGCGTGAATTCGTTCGCCTTATATATCATAACAGAATGCCGGATTACCTTAACTCAAATTCGCTTAATGCTAGAGAACCCTTGCCTGATTTTTATTGGACTGGGGAGACTCAAATGAATTGCTTGCGTGAGTGTATCCATCAGACACTTGATACTGGCTATAATCATCACATCCAGCGATTAATGGTTACAGGCCTTTACACATTGATGCTTGGGGTTAATCCAAAATCTGTTCATGAATGGTTTTTGTCAATGTATGTAGACGCAGTAGAATGGGTAGAATTACCTAATGTTTTGGGGATGTCTCAATATGCAGATGGAGGGGTAATGGCGTCCAAACCCTATGTAGCAACGGGTAAATACATCAATCGAATGGGCAATTATTGCAAGCAATGCATATACGACCCTGCGCAGTCTACCGGGGACAATGCCTGCCCCTACACAACCCTTTACTGGGATTTTCTTGACCGACACCAAGATCAATTAAAGAGAAATCCGCGCATGAGTTTACAGCTCAGGAATTTACAAAGGATTGAAGCTGAAAAAATGAAAGCCATCAGAGAACGGTCAAAATTCATACGCCAAACCAGGGATGTGACTGCAATAGCGTGAAAAAAAACGCTCCAACCATTGTGTGGTTCCGGCTTGATCTAAGGACTTTGGACAATCCCGCGCTATGGGAAGCTTCGCAAAATGGTTCGGTTATTCCAGTTTTCATTTGGTCGCCAAATGAAGAGGATATCACGCTTGGGGCTGCTTCACGTTGGTGGCTCCACCACTCACTTGAAAAATTAGGAGCCAAATTAAGGGAACTAGGTGGTAAGCTCATTCTAAGATCAGGTAAATCTCTTCAAAACCTTAAATCACTTGCAAAAAATACAGGCGCTCGTGCCGTATATTGGAACCGACGTTACGAGCCTTCGATCCAAAAAAGAGATGGCGAAATCGAAAATGAATTAAAAGAGATAGGTCTAGAGGTAAAGGTCTTCAAAGCTAACTTGCTTGCCGAACCAAGTGAGGTTGAAAACAAAAGTGGGTTACCGTTTAAAGTGTTTACCCCCTTTTGGAGACAGTGTTTAAAGCAGTTAAATACGGAGAAGCCTTTGCAACCACCGAAAAATTTTGAAAAACACGAATTAGAACCCGAGAGCTGCAATTTATCTGATTTAAATTTGAAANCAAATCACAGCTGGGCTCAGGGCCTTGAGCATGAGTGGAACCCAGGTGAATCAAATGCTCATCTGAATTTGAAACTATTCATCAACGAAGCACTAAAAAAGTATACTGAAGCCCGAAATTTTCCAGATTGCCAGGGAACATCAAAACTATCTCCCCATTTAAGATTTGGCGAAATAAGCCCGAAACAAATTTGGCATGCCATAAAAGAATCAGGTGAAGAGAATTGGAAAGAATCTCAATATCTGGCTGAGATCGGCTGGCGTGAATTCGGCTACCATTTNCTGTACCATTTCCCTCATACAATTAGTGAGTCCTTGAGACCAGCGTTCAATCGATTTGAATGGGCTGATAATTCTGATCATCTGCGTGCCTGGCAACAAGGCCAAACCGGTTATCCCCTGGTAGATGCTGGTATGCGGGAATTATGGGCAACTGGATGGATGCACAACCGAGTCAGAATGGTAGTTGCCTCTTTTCTAGTAAAACATCTTTTAATCGATTGGCGCCGTGGAGCGGAGTGGTTTTGGGATACCTTAGTTGACGCCGATCTTGCCTCAAACACCCAAGGTTGGCAGTGGACCGCAGGATGCGGGGCAGATGCAGCCCCGTATTTCCGGATTTTTAACCCAATAACCCAGTCTAAAAAATTTGATCCTAAAGGTAGCTATATTCACCGGTGGGTTCCGGAATTGAGGGGCCTGAAACCGCCTTACCTTTTCGAACCATGGAACGCTGTAGACATTGAACTATCGGCGGCAGGCATTCGCCTCGGAGAGAATTATCCCTATCCTATTGTTGATCATTCCGAAGCAAGAATCAGAGCTTTAAAAGCATACGAGAAAATTAAAAAATGAGAACAGTAACTAATGAATCACCGATTTATAGTATTCCTTTAGTAGATATTGAGGGAAATGATACTACCTTAGAAAAGTACGCCGGTAATGTGTTGTTGATAGTTAATCTTGCCTCTCGATGCGGGTTTACTCCCCAATATGCGGGGTTGGAAAAGCTGCAGAAAAAATACGGCCCTAAGGGATTCACGGTTTGCGGATTTCCCTCGAATGACTTTCTATTTCAAGAACCGGGCTGTGACAGAGAAATTCATGATTTCGCAACAACCCGGTTTAACGTATCATTTCCGATGTTTAGTCGAATCAGTGTTTGGGGAAGTAATATTCACCCGTTGTACCACTGGCTGTCCACGCATCCAGAACATGGTGGATCAGTTAAATGGAATTTTTCAAAATTTCTGATTGATCGGAACGGAGAGCTAGTCGATCGATTTCATACTTTTACCGATCCAGAATCCAGCAAGATTAAAAATGCAATTCAAACATACCTATAAACACTTCGTAATGGTGAAACTAATCATTATAATTTGCGTCGGACTCTCCTCTGCCTGTGCTTTGACAAAGCTAACCAGAGGAGGATACGAAGAAGCACAGCACCAGGTTCTCATTAAGGAAAACTCAATCGAATTACGGAGATACTCTGAACTCCAAATGGTCGCGACGGATATGTCTGATAATCAGGACAGCGGCTTTATGCGCCTTTTTCGGTACATTGATAGTGGCAATAACAAGCAACAAAAAATTGCCATGACGACACCTGTATTCACATCTAAGAGAAATGGAAAAACCACTATGGCTTTTGTTTTGCCGGCGGACATGAAACCAATTGACGTTCCTGAACCCAACCAAAATACAGTAAGGAGAACGACTCTCCCTGCCGGGATGTATGCGGTATATCGCTACTCAGGGCGACACCGAACATCGCCCCCTCAGATAAAATCTCAATTAAGAAAGTGGATTGAAGAAAATAACCTACTCGAAAAGGGAAACCCCACAGAAGCATTTTATGACCCTCCTTGGATGCCGGGAATATTTAGAAGGAACGAATTGTTAATACCAGTAACCCAATCAGAAAAATGAATCTAATTGCTAACTGCCATCAAAAAGACTGCCCGGAGAAGTGGGATGCACTTTCCGGTTGCGGCGAATCTCACTTGGGTTTTTGTTCCTATTGTTTTCGGAAAGTACAATTAGTTGAAACAGAGGATGCAATCGTAAGTATCGATCAATTAAGGCAGCTGGCAGCAGCTGAGGAAACTGTCGTATTAGATTTCAACAAAAAATATCGATGAATAACTCGGTCCGCTGCAAAAAAACACATAAGCTCCGATTACAATTGGGTATTTTTAATGTCGGATTTTGGGTTTTGGTAACTTCTTCGGTTTTAATATGGAAAACGCCCCTTGAAATACTTTTCAACGATTTGAATCCTATCATTCTTTTGTTTATCTGGATTGCTACCTACGTGGCCCTCCAGACACCCTTCGATTTGATTAGCAATGTGTTGCTCAAAAACTCTGATTCTCCTGAAATTTTGAGAAAGCAATGGATTAAAGGGGTGGCTGCTCAATGTTTCGTATTCACCTTGGTCTCAATATTACTAGTACCCGCCACAAACCTGCAAAGTGGCTTTTGCATTGGTAGCATGCTGGTCCTGCTGGTTCTGGCAACGTCGAGAGTTTCATTCCTTCAGTGGATAACGAGCGATAAAACACAAGAACTCGCTGACAGCACAGTTCCCACTAAGATAATTGATCCTAAAACCTCTTCCTTCACTGGCGGTCTGGGGTGGAGCTTGTTCTCTCAATTTCAAATTTTACCTGAAAAGTGGAAAAACGATTCTTTGGTTCATATTGAAAAATTACGAAGAAACGCACATATAAAATATGGATCATCAAGGCGTGCAATCATCGGCTTAATATTTTGGAATTCGCTCGGAATTCTACTTGGGGCAAAGATAAGTTTATATCAGTCTGTAAACCCAGCAGGATCCATTATTTACTTTAGCTCATGGATGACAATCTGGAGCTTCATTAGCTTACTGATATTTCCTTTCCTCAGCAGAGGCTCTCTTTTTGCTGCAGACAGATATGCCGCGGACATTGCTCCAGAGGAAACTCGAAAGTGGTTAAAAAAATTTCCTGAGAAAATTGATGAAAATGGTCATGTAAACAGACTCCTCGAATCAATTTTTTATCCGATCCCCAGTTCATCTACCCGGCTCGAACAACTTGAATCACACTCTTCGCTTCCAAAATTGGGGAATCTGGCCCGCAGCAATCTCTTTTTAAGTTGGGCAACTTTCAATCTCACGGCACGGGCTGTCCATTGTAATGTGGGTAAACCTGCACTTTGGGTTTTTCCGCCTGAATCCTAAAACTTGATTATTGGAAAAGCTTGGTTCAAAATTAAAGACACCTTTTTAAAATGATTAGACAAACCGTTATTGCGACTTTCACCTTATCTCTGATTTACACATTTGCGAATGACTGGACCCAATGGCGTGGCCCAAATCGTGATGGAATTGTTGAGGGTAAAGAGTGGCCAACCTCCTTAGGCCAATCAAACCTAAAACAAAAATGGCGAGTCAAATTAGGCTCAAGCTACTCTGGAGCACTTTTAGACGGCAAAACGGTGTATGTAACTGAATCAGTGGGATCGAAGAAAGGTGTATATGAATTGGACAAGGTACAAGCACTAGACAGAGTAACAGGAAAGGTAAAATGGACACAACAGTGGCCTGGAACCGGAAAATGGAACGTTACCTGGCCTGGCAGGGTAAATGGAGCCTGGATTCGAAGCACTCCTGCTCTAGCCAACGGTAAATTATTCGTGGCAGGCATGCATGATCGTCTCTTGTGCCTAGAAGCCAACACAGGAAAGAAACTCTGGGAAATTGATTTTCCGAAACAGTTTAAAACCCCGGTCCCCGGCTTTGGTTGTGTTTGTTCTCCGATGGTAGATGGCAAATTTGTCTATATGCAGGCTGGAGCAAGTTTTTGCAAGATTGAGCAGGATACCGGAAAAATCGCCTGGCAAACAATGAAAGATGAAGGCGGCTTAAGAGGTGGTGGTTTTTCCTCCCCCGTTATAGCAACCTTAAACGGCAAACGACAAATTTTACTTCAAGCCAGAACTGAATTGACCGGCATAGATATTAATTCAGGAGCTGTATTATGGAAAAAAGAAGTAAAATCATTTAGAGGCATGAATATCCTCACCCCTCTTCCTTATGAGGATGGAGTTTATACTAGCACTTATCGTTACGGATCTTTTTTTTATAACATTAAAAAAGACAAAGAATCCTGGACTGCTGATGAAAAATGGAAGAATGGATCCAAGACTTCAGCTTATATGGCTAGTCCNGTGCTCTTTGAAGGACATGCTTATTTACTCATCCAAGATGGAAACTTTGCTTGCTATGACCTAAAAACCGGAAAGGAGTGTTGGAGGAGCGAAAAACGTTTCGGCTCTGGAAGACATGGCATGTACATGAGTCTAATAAGACAAGGTGACCGCATTCTTGGTCTCGATCAGGGAGGTAATCTACATCTGATCAAGGCCAACCCAAAAGAGTTTCAGTTAATCGACTCAAGAAAAGTCTCTGAGGAACCCACTTGGGCACACTTGGCAATAAGTGGAGATCAAGTGGCAGTGCGCGAACTTAATGGAATTTCCCTTTACGATTGGAAATCTAAAACTATTCCAATCCCCTAGCCTCTTTATTCGAAATTGGCAGGCTTGCGCACACCGAAAGGTGTGGGCACAATCCTGCATCCATGAATGTAATTCGCTTACTTTTCCTGTTTGCCTGCCTTTACCCTGCTCTGAGTAAAGCAGATCAAAAAACTAAACCTCTGAACTTCGTTTTTTTTCTGGTCGATGATCTGGGATGGACTGACCTAAAAACATTCGGCAGCTCTTTTTATGATACCCCTAACTGCGATCGACTGGCGGCCACGGGCATGAAATTTACCAATGCCTACGCCGCTTGCCCGGTTTGCAGCCCTACACGAGCCAGCATCATGACCGGCCGTTACCCTACACGCACAGGCGTCACCGACTATATTGGAGCACCTGCCGGAAAAGCTTGGCGGCGCAATACTCGCCTGCTTCCAGCGACATACACCCGGCAACTTGAATTAAAAGAGTTTACTATTGCTGAAGCCTTAAAAGAAAATGGCTATGCCACCTTCTTCGCCGGCAAATGGCATCTCGGCAACGAGGGTTTCTGGCCTGAAGATCAGGGTTTCGATATAAATATGGGAGGACATCANAGAGGCGGTCCTTATGGAGGAAAAAAATATTTTTCTCCGTATGGCAACCCTCGACTTACTGATGGCCCAAATGGCGAGCACCTGCCCGATCGACTTGCCACTGAAACCGTAAAATTCATGGCNGCCAACAAAAGCAAGCCCTTCCTCGCCTACCTGTCATTCTACTCAGTGCACACGCCACTGATTTCACGCACGGACCTGCGCGACAAATATCTTGCGCGTAAAAAGGAACGCGGGCTTGAGGCGCAGTGGGGAAAGGAACACAACCGAAAGGTGAGACTTGTCCANGAACATGCAGTCTATGGGGGCATGGTTGAAGCCATGGACCTGGCNGTAGGTAAGGTGCTAGATGGCCTTAAGAAGCACCGCTTGGANGATAACACCGCCGTATTTTTCATGAGTGATAATGGAGGGCTATCCACCAGTGAAGGACATCCTACCAGCAACCTTCCNNTACGTGGAGGNAAAGGCTGGATGTATGAGGGCGGCATTCGTGAACCAATGATAGTTCGCTGGCCGGGCGTTACTAAGCCCGGCAGCGTGAGCGATTCCCCCATCACGAGCACTGACTTTTTTCCCACCATGATGGAAATGGCCGGGATCAATTCNGAAGTGCCACTACCTATTGATGGCGTAAGTTTCACNGCTGCNCTACGTGGCAAAAAATACGACCGCGGNGCCATCTATTGGCACTATCCGCACTATGGCAATCAGGGCAATGCACCTACCGCTGCTGTGCGCGAAGGCGACTGGAAACTTATTGAATGGTATGAGGACAANCGGAAAGAACTATTCAACCTCAGAGAAGACATTGGTGAGAAAAATAATCTGGCAAAAAAACATCCCGACAAGGTCAACATTCTTGCTGCCAAGCTTGCTGCCTGGCGCAAGCAAACTGGCGCGCGCATGCCAACGCCAAACACCAAGTTTGATCCCAATAAACGTGANGGCCGATAAATGAAAATTCNCTTTTTNGGCGTACTNTTTCTGTTCACNNCNCAAGTGTGGGCTGAATTTCAAGCCGGAGCAGCGAAGGTTGATATTACGCCCAAACTTTGGCCGGTTCAAATGGTCGGCTCNTTCCGCGAACGATTAGCCGACAAGGCATATGACCCTCTNTATGCGCGCGCGATTATATGCGATGACGGCCNAACACGACTAGCGATCGTAATCGTAGACAACTGCCTTATTGGTCGCAATTACCTGGACCGCGCCAAAGCGTTAGCCNCTAAGCAAACAAAGCTGCGTACCGACCGGATCCTTGTCGCTGCCACACACACACACACCGCGCCGCCAGGTAAGGATCGGCGAACAAACCGCAAAGATCCCCAACATCGCGCTTATTTCCAACAACTCGTTAAGGGTATTGCAGAAGCCATCACGCAAGCGGAAAAAAACCTAGCTCCAGCGGAGATGGCCCACGGCGTTGCGCTGGTTCCTGAAGAAATTTTCAATCGCCGCTGGCATATGAAACCCGGCGGTATTGCCGTAAATCCTTTCGGCAGCTCGAATGATACCGTACGCATGAANCCACCCCGAAACCTTATAAATCGCCCTGCCGGCCCGACCGACCCAGAGGTGCACTTTGTTTCTATACGTGCCACCGATGGACGACCCATTGCGCTATTAGCCAATTATTCTCTTCACTATGTGGGCGGCCTCCCTGCAGGTGGGGTATCTGCCGATTACTTNGGCGTATTTTCCAGCCTNATTGAAAAGGCACTNGGAAANGACGCCGGATTCGTCGGGCTCATGTCCAATGGTACCAGCGGAGACATCAACAACATCAACTTTCGCGTCCCGCGTCCGCGTCAGAAACCCATCCAGCGCATGACTGAGGTCGCCCAACTCGTCGCCGACCGTGTGCTCACAACGCATAAGACTGTTCGTTTTCGTAAGGACATTACCCTTGCTATGGAACAGAAAGAACTCACACTCAAGAACCGAAATCCCACCCAAAAAGAGATTTCCTACGCCAAGGCCGTGCTGGCTGGCACTGCCCCCAAACCTCTATCCGGCCTGGCCGAAGCCTACGCCCACCGCACACTCGGATTAGCCAACGGTCCACCTGAGGAGAGAATAATTCTGCAGGCTCTACGTCTCGGTGAAGTGGGCATCACAAGCATTCCCTGTGAGGTGCTTTGCGAGATTGGACTTACTCTCAAAGCTAAAAGTCCCCTACCTCAAGCCACTTTCACCATAGAGTTAGCCAATGGTCACAACGGCTACCTCCCAACTCCCCGTCAACACGCCCTCGGCGGCTATGAGACCTGGATGGGTACCTGTACACTGGAAATCACTGCTTCGGTTAAAATCCAAAACGAGCTTCTAAAAATGCTGGAAAAGGTGGCCCAGAAAGATTGATTCTCCCAACATACACAGGTAATCTGAAATCTTAAACACGGACTTATGCGANCGNTTCTCNCCACCCTTATTCTGATCGGACTCTTAATCGAAAAACTTGACGCGGCAGACAAAAATAAACCTCTGCCCAAACCGTTGCGGGCGCTTCTTATTACCGGTGGCTGTTGCCACGATTATGCTAAACAAAAGGATATACTTCAGCAGGGTTTNGAGCGGCGGATCAACATCAAGATCGACCACATCCACTCGCCTGACAAAAGCACTAAGCCGCCCTTAGCGATTTACGGTAACCCAGATTACGCAAAAGATTATGATTTGGTGATTCACGACGAATGCTCAGCAGGTATCAATGATCCCAAAGTCATTGCCGGAGTCCTGGCTCCACACAAAAAAGGTATCCCCGGTGTCAACCTACATTGCGCCATGCACTCCTACCGTTTTGGGAACTTTCGGGCACCGGTAAAGTTAACCGATGATAACGCAAAATGGTTTGAATANATCGGCTTGCAATCCTCGGGCCATGGCCCACAACGCCCCATCGACATCAAATTCGAAAACGGCGTGCCATTCATTACCAAAGGAGTAAAAAACTGGACGACCGAAAAAGAGGAACTCTATAACAACATNCAAGTCTTACCGACAGCCAAGATTATCGCCCGAGGAGAACAGGGCAAGTCCAAGGCAGTGGTGGCTTGGACAAATAATTATCACGGCACACGGGTCTTTAGCACTTCGCTTGGTCATAATAATGTCACCGTGGCAGATGCACGGTACCTAAACCTGGTTGCTCGTGGCATNCTCTGGGCCACCCAGAAAGAAAATTGGTCGGTAATTCAGCCTAAGGGCGAATCNTTTNACCTGAGCAGTAAGCCAAANCCGGCAAGCCAAAAAAAAAACCATAAAGCCGTAGCTTCCGTTCCGAAAAGCGCAGCAACCGGTGCTAAGGCTACCGCTAGCTCTGAGGAAAAAAACAAAAATAACTTTGCTTCAAANGCCATAGACGGCAAACCCAGTACTCGCTGGTGTGCCCAAAGCGGAGGCTCTGGTCAATGGCTGCAAGTTGAGCTNAAGGAGCCTTCGGATGTGGAAAACATCCGTATTATCTGGGAAAANACCAACGCCGCCTATTCCTATNTTGTTGAGTTCTCAAGTAACGGTAAAGATTGGAAAACGATAGTCGATCAATCCAAAAACAAAGAAGTTAAACAAATTACTGCCCACAAGGTCGACGCCAAGGACGCGAAGTTTTTCAAGATCATATTTATGGGTGCTAGCACAGGCGTTTGGGGCAGCCTGTGGGAGTTTGAGGCACATGCCGGTGCTTTGCCCGAGCTTCCGCGCAAAGTAATGAAGGCCGCAGAAAACGCGAGTAACAAAAGCGCCAACGGCTTTAGTGGCGTGAAAGCTCCAGATGGGTTTAAAGTAAATCTCTTCGTCGCCCCGCCTGAGGTGAATTACCCCGTCTGTCTCACAGCGGCAGCCACCGGCGAGGTGTTTGTGGGTATCGATGAACAAGGTTCTCTCGGAAAAGAAAAAGGTCGTGGACGTGTAGTCCGATGCATTGATACTGATGGCGATGGAAAAGCAGACCAAGTCAATACCTTTGCAAAAATGGACCATCCCCGTGGACTTATATACGATAATGGTAAGCTCTGGGTACTGCATCCCCCATTCCTCACCTTGTACGAGGATACCAATAAAGACGGTGTAGCCGATAAGCAGAAGCGACTGATTGAGGGTATCAGTACCGATTATGTTTCGAAGCGTGGCGCTGATCACACAACCAACGGCATTCGAATGGGCATTGATGGCTGGATCTATATTGCTGTGGGCGACTTCGGCTTTACCAAAGCAGTTGGAGCCGATGGTCGAGTGCTAAGTCGGCGCGGGGGCGGTATCGTGCGTGTCCGTCCTGACGGCACAGACATGGAAATATACTGCTGGGGCCTACGTAATATCCTCGACGCCTGCATTGATCCCTACCTAAACATTTTCACGCGTGACAACACCAACGACGGCGGTGGCTGGAACGTACGCTTCAGTCATATCATGCAAAGCGCAGAATATGGCTACCCGTCATGGTACAAAAATTTCCCCGANGAGATTTTTCCNGCACTCAAGGACTACGGCGGTGGATCCGGTTGCGGCGGCATGTTTTATCATGATACTCGTTGGCCCAAACCATACAGCCACGGAGCCTATACCTGCGACTGGGGACTCAGTGCAGTATTTCTACATAACCCACCTGCTAACGGCCCAACCTTTGATGCGCATCAAGAGACTTTTCTTACCATTTCACGCCCAACTGACATCGATGTCGACGCCAGTGGCCGTATGTACGTAGCCAGTTGGCATGGAGGCAAATTCGCCTATGGCGGACCAAATGTCGGATTCGTCGTGCAAGTTATACCTGAAGGCTTCAAACCTGANCCTTTTCCGGACACCACCAAGATTGATGACATGACTTTA
The DNA here is from genome assembly GCA_002719595.1 of Verrucomicrobiales bacterium. Classification (GTDB taxonomy): domain Bacteria; phylum Verrucomicrobiota; class Verrucomicrobiia; order Limisphaerales; family UBA1100; genus UBA1100. The sequence goes on along the minus strand of PBEJ01000007.1, from coordinate 22,564 downwards.
TTCGAGCTGCTGATCGGCCCGAGCCAACAGCAAAACTTACATTCACAATTCGAGCTGCTCCGCCGTGGCCCCAGCGCCGCCCGTACCGCCAAGCTCAACGCGCTCGCCACCAGTAAAGCCGTGCCTCTCGCAGGTCGAGTAGCTGCCATCTTTACGCTCAAGCAACTCAACGGCGTCAAGGCACAGGCCGATTTACTAAAGCTCGCCGCCGACCCTGAAGTTGGCGAGTTCGCTCTGCGAGCGTTAACCGATCGTAAAGGTGAATTGAAAGGTCTTACTAAGGACGTATTCGTCAATGCGCTTGACAGTACAAATGCCCGCGTACGGACACAGGCACTCATAAGCCTCGGCCGACTCAACGATGCATCTGCGGCCGTAGCCATGCTCCCGCACGCCACCGCACCCCAGCTCACCAAAACTCCAGCTCAAAACGAACCGAATCCCGACGGCGTCATCCCGCATATTGCCACACGTGCGTTGGTAGCCCTCAAACCAGTCGACACTTTACTCAATGCACTGAANGGCTCACACAGCGCNACGGCACTCAGCGTATTGAAATACATACACGATGACAAAGTGGTTGCCGCCCTCACCGCTCGCGCCGCCGAAAACCCCGATCCCTCCACGTTAACAACGCTCGTACGTCTATTTCATCGTGAAGGCAGTTACACCGAAGGCTGGTGGGGCACACGCCCAGACACTACTGGCCCATACTTTGCTCGTGAAAAATGGANTGCTAGTGATCAAATTGAAACCGCTTTAAAAATCGGTATGGCCAATGCCTCAAGTAACACCGTTGCTATCATTAAAAAACAACTTATTAAACATAAAGTAAGTATTAGCGGACTACACCTTCACGAAAAAATGGCGAAAAAAATGCCACTAAATACTGTCTCTGGCTCAGCATCAGAAAAATTCAGAAAATTAGAAATACAATGTGTCGACGGTATTAAATTTAATATTGAAAAATTCACGGCAAAAACGGGAGAAAACCTTGCATTAGTTTTAGTCAATAAAACCAATATGCCACATAATCTGGTTATCACGGAACCTGGCGCTTACGAAAAAGTTGGGGCGGCCTCTATTAGTATGCTGAACGATCCCAAAGCGGCTGATAACCACTATGTCCCAAATTTAAGCTCAGTTATTACATCCACTTACGTTGTACAACCGCAGGGAAGTCACACTCTTTATTTTACCGTTCCAAAAACCCCCGGCAATTACCCTTTTCTTTGCACTTTTCCCGGCCACTGGCAACTCATGAAAGGAGTAATGGAAGTCAAAAAATAAAACAAATTCCATGCTAAAGCTATTTTTAACATACTTCTTCCTATGCAGTGTGTTCCTACTCCAGGCTATCGAGTTCAAAAAGGATGTAATCTATAAAAAAGTAGATCAAAGGGAATTAAAGCTGGATATCATGTATACTAAGGGCGCAAAAATGCGGCCTTTGGTTATGTGTATTCATGGCGGCGGATGGATGGGAGGACACCGGTCCATGTATCATAGCCGAATGCGTAAAATAGCCGAAGAAGGCTACGTAGCCGCTACATTAGAGTATCGGTTTGCCCCCAAAACAATTTGGCCGGGGCAACTGGAAGACGTACAAGCAGCTCATAAATTTCTGGTTAAGAACGCTGCCAAGTATGGAATTGATCCAGAACGTATTGGCGCATGGGGTGAATCAGCGGGCGGTCACCTATCCCTATTACTTGGCCTAATGCCAAAGGAAAAAGGGGAATCGCTACGCCTTCGCGGAGTTGTAAATTATTTTGGGCCAACAGAATTCCGCCAAACCGATCGAATTCAGGGAGCTGGTCGATTTATGCTAATGGCATTAATGGGCGGACGATTGGAAAACAAAAAGGAAATGCTGACAGAGGCCTCTCCCATATTTCACATCGGACGAACAGACCCTCCCATCCTGACATTACATGGTACCAAGGATCGTTTGGTTCCTATAGAGGGATCAGAACTGCTTCATGAAGAAATGATCAAAGCACAAGTTCCCGGCCAACTATTTCCCATGGAAAATACTGGCCATGGCGTGGGAGGAGACCGGAAAAAAGGACAGGCACTTTTGCGGAATTTCTTTTTTGATTATCTGAGGAGTTCTGAAATGGAACTCTTGGCTCATGAAGATTTTGATAAAGGCACCAGCAGATGGGAGCCCACCGACCCCAAGGCATGGAAAATAGTTAAAAAAAATGGCCGCAGCTTCTACTCCTTACACGCAAAAAGTAATTACAAAACTAAAGTACGTTCACCTTTCAATATTTCTCTACTTAAAGAAAGTGAAGTAGGGGATTTCGTTTTAGATGTAGACTTGCGTTCCACAATCAAGATCTACGGACACCAAGACCTTTGCCTCTTCTTTGGCCATCAGGATCCAGAACATTATTATTATGTGCATCTTGGCCGCAAAGCCGACGCTCATGCTAATTCCATCTTCCTGGTGAATAATGCCCCACGAGTGAGTATAGCCAAAACCCGAACTGATGGAACTGACTGGAGTCGTGGCTGGCACCGCGCACGGATACGACGTGAAGCAGCATCAGGTAAGATTGAAGTTTACTTTGATGATATGCAAAAACCGATCATGACCACGATTGATAAGACCTTTACCCATGGCCGCGTGGGCATTGGCAGCTTTGACGATACCGGCGACTTTGACGCCATTCGGCTCTGGGGCAAAAAATCGAAAAAAAAATGAACTACCCTTGCTTACATTGATTTAACTCAAAAATGAATAATCATGGGTAATTTTTAAAGCTACATCTCTCTGATATAAACTTGCCTAAAAGAGGGATTATGAAGCTTAGCGCTAATAGACCCCACATCCATAATTAAGTTTATTATGAAAAAATTAATCGTATTGTTCGGAATTGTAAGTGGTCTGCTCACTGGTTGTTGTGGATTAGGAACAAATCATTTCGAAGCAAATTACACGGGGACATATAACGATGATCAAATTAACCCAAACTTGAAGCCAGAACTTGTTATAGCCCAGAACCTGAAAAGTTATAATACCGAGATATCTCTTTTAAAATCAGAGGGCGCCACCCTGCTTGGCAACTCATTTTTTAATGTTCATTCTTACAGCTTTTGTGAAAGTCATCTGAAATCTTGGGCCAAAAAACAGGGAGCTGATTTCGTGGTTNCAACACGCGAATTCACCAAAGAAACGAGGAATATAGAGCCAGTGTCAGTATATCGGCGAATATATAACGCTGAAGGAAAAGAAATGTTTGGGTATTGGACGACGGAAATGCAGTTAATAGTTCGAAAATACTATGATTACCATGGATCGCTTCTGAGGGCCAAAACATTGGAGCCCGTTGTCCCATAAACCCCACAGAATAGTTAGCGAATCTGGTAAGTGCGCTTACATAAATGTAGGCACTTTTCTTTCCTAAGATGATTGGGTAAACGCCAATTTTTTGCTTACAACAACGTTATACTGGTATGCCTTGATGCAATTTAAAACGAATGCTTTAATAAGTCTATGAGCAGTCACTTGGAATCCCTTCGTCAATATACAACCATCGTTGCCGACACCGGCGACTTTGAATCTATCCGGAAATACACTCCTCAAGATGCCACCACAAATCCCAGCCTTATCCTCAAGGCCGCACAGATGCCTGAGTATACAGAATTATTGAACAAAGTACTGACTGAAGACGGCAATGAAATGGGTGAAACACTGGACAAGTTAGCGGTATTTTTTGGGCTAGAAATTTTAAAAATAGTGCCCGGACGGGTTAGCACCGAGGTGGATGCACGCCTGAGCTTTGATACACAAGCCACATTGGATAAAGCACGTTCATTAATTGCACGATATGAAAAGAACGGGGTTGAGCGTGAACGAATCCTAATCAANATCGCTGCTACTTGGGAGGGCATTCAAGCAGCTGAAGCGCTTGAGAAAGAAGATATTCACTGCAATCTCACCCTGCTTTTCTCCTTTGCCCAAGCTGTGGGATGTGCTGAGGCGGGCGTAAAACTNATTTCACCGTTTGTGGGCCGTATCATGGACTGGCACAAAGCAAAAACTGGCAATGAGTTTGCCCCAGCTGAGGATCCTGGCGTGCAGTCAGTCACCCGCATCTACAACTACTATAAAAAATTCGACTACGCAACCGAGGTAATGGGGGCGAGCTTCCGCAACACAGGAGAAATAACGGAACTGGCAGGATGCGATCTCTTAACGATCAGCCCAAACCTGCTGGATGAATTGCAATCAACAGAGGGTGACCTGCCCTGCAAGCTCTTAGAGGAAACCGCCAAACAATGTGATTGTACAAAAATTAGCCTAAATGAAACTGCTTTCCGCTGGGAACTTAATGAAGATGCCTGTGCGACCGAAAAACTCTCAGAAGGAATCCGGCGGTTTGCTGCNGACACTGTGAAGTTAGAGGATTTTCTCAGAAGCAAAATGATTTAAACCAAAATCAAAAGCTCCAGCTTAATTACTCATACTTGAACCTATTTATTTTAATCGATTTCTTAAATAAAGAGGGCGGTCAGTTGTAATGCCATCGAAGCCGTGACTGATAAGGGCTTGGGCAATGCGGGGGTCATTGACAGTCCATGCATACAAGCCAAANTTCCGTTTTTTCGTTTCATTTCGCAATTTCTTTAAATAATGGCTTAGCTGATCATTCTCTGCTGCTCCATCAAAACCCATATTTCCTATGCTAACCCCATCCAGCTTTGCATCAATTGCCTTTTGTATCAAGGACTCAACCGAAGGCCTTAACTCACCACTTATTTCATCTTTTTTCAGGCTGGACAGGTAATGGACCATTCGTCTTGGAAACTTCTTTTTGACTGCAAGAACTACATCNTATGAAAAGCTAATGATGGTCGTTTTTTCTTGCGCCAAATTTGCTTTTTTAAACAAATCGGCCAACGGCTGAACAATCTCGGGGCCACATTTGATTTCGATAACTAAATATTTCCCTTTCGGAATCGTAGCTAAAATATCCGAAAGTAAAGGGATTTGTTCACCCTTATATTTTTTATCTTTCCAACTACCTGCATCTAATTTCTGAAGTTCGGACCATTTCATTTCCTTCACCAAACCATCATGGCCGGTTGTATGATTGGTATTCTTATTATGAATGGCAACTATCCGGTTATCTTCGGAGAGAAAAACATCCACCTCTACAGCATCCGCTTGACGCTTCCAGCCTAATTTCACCGAAGCTAGAGTGTTTTCTGGGGCATCATAGGAAGCTCCCCGATGAGCGATGATTTCCACTGCATGAGCATGCAACACAGCAGCTAGTAAATAACAACTGACCAATCTTAACATAAACTATTCCCTTAATAAAGGCACCTGTCCATTTCCGCGGAGATAAGCTACCAAATCGTGCAATTCATCTTCTTTAAATGCCAGCACTAAACCCTCGGGCATCATAGAGAAATTCTGTGGTTCACTGGATACGATATCACTTTTAGCAATGGTGAGTGATTCTGCAGGGGTAGCAATAGTGACTGAACCTCCTTCACTGCGTATGATCACTCCCACTATAACGCGATTGTCACTGATCTTTAAGATAGTAGTACGATAGTCATTGGGAATTTCCGCATTGGGATCGAGTATGTTGGTAAGCAAATAATCTAAGTTACTGCGATTGGAACCGGTAATGTCGGGCCCAATTTCGCCGCCTTCCCCATAGAGCTTGTGGCACTGAGCACAGGTACGTTGATAAAGTGCCCGACCTCGNGAGAGGTTTATCGGTTTGACCGGCTTGGCCTCGAGCAATTTCTTGTATCTAACGATCTCTTTGAGCTTAGCCTCCGGCGTGGATCGNCTNACACCCCAAAGCTGATCTANNTTACTATTAATANCCCTTTTCCCNTGAGCCTTCAACTGCTGTACTATATCAGCGGGCAATGTGTTGGCCTTTATCTCACCTTTCTCTATNGCCACCATTAAAACTTTTGCATAACTCACACGGGTAGCCAGTGTAGTTAAAGCATCGTGTTTACCAGCGGTATCTAATTGATCAAATACTTTGAGAATTGCCACCGGAGTCTTTGAATTTTNTACAACACCCAATCCGCGAATCGCTTCTCTTCTNATNACCTTTTCCTTTAGCAGNCCTTGTAGGATTTCCGGTAATTTTGAATCGTGAGCATCAATCAAAGCTGCTAAAGCTTTCCTTCTGTCCTCCAGCTTACCTTTGGGGTTTATCAATACCTCCCGAAGAGATTCCATCGCCGCCCTACTACCGAAGGTAAGAGATAAAGATTGAACCAATTGGCGCACTTCCTTATTTGAACTCTTTGCCAGCTTGGGAGCCATTTCATCCCAATTTTTGGGAGGTTTTACATTACGTTGCCCTTTCAGAGCGTCGGAAATGCCTTTGAGAATATCCCGTTGAAACACCGGATCATCCACATCTTTCAGCACTCCAATCAAAGCCCCCAAGGCCTCAATGTCCTGAGCGCGACTCAAATGAGGTGACCCAAGTAATAATATCAGAAAAATAGTTANAAAAAATTTCAACTGACCTATTATTCCTTCTCTTTAAAACCAGAACTAACTGTAATGCGGCGAGTAATAAACTGGCGTACCTTTGGTATTTTACATACTGTCAAAAGCTGCAATGCAGCACCCTTATCCGCTGCAACTAAAGGCTCAGTAGCATACCAATACATCAAAGGTAAATTCTGATCATCCGCATCTTCCCCATGACCCAGGAGTGCTTTTAGCACTGGCAAACGATGTTTGAAGGATAAACGTTGCATAGCACTNGCAAGATACAAACGAACCAGAGGCGACTTATCCTGNGAGGCCATAAGAACAAATTCCTTGNGAACCAATTCGTCCGGTTTTTTATTTTCAGCAAGNAGTTGAATNGCCCAAGCGCGCAGATGTTCACTGGAATCATTCAATAAACTCTGAAGGATTTGGTTGTTCAAATGACCTGTTACATGTAGNGCCCATAATGCCCGAAGACGTAGTGGCACAGAAACGTCTGACTNCAGGGTTTTATTCAACACGCCAGTATCCGCTTGGCGCTCCTGTAAAATCCTACGGGCATGACGCACAAACCAATCGTTCCTATGGGATTGTAGCTTAAGCAATTCGGGGTTTGACAACTTGTTGAGATTGCCCTGCCATAGTTTTGGTTTACCGTAGGTGATCTTAAAAATACGTCCGGTGTGTTTACGAGTATTACGAGTGTGATGACATTCACCCGTATCAGAAAAATCGCTTACAAACACACCTCCATCTGGACCATAGGTAATACTCACTCCGACNAACCACGGATCAGCCGCACGAATCACATCCGGNGCATGACTGGCGGTATATCCACTNCCCNTACGTGTGANCACATCCATGTTTACCCGACGGCCATGAATATTATTCATAAAAACCTGACCGCGATATTCCNTCGGCCAATTGTCNCCGAGATAAACCATCGTACCACAGTGCGCGTGCCCTCCGCCTGCCTTATCTTCTTCAGTAGTTCCGATACCAGCACGAATAGTCTTGGTATTAGTGAAGTGTAAGTGATCAGCGATCGTTGCAATACGCTCATAGGAGTATTTTCCAGTGGGGCGATTTCGCTGCGGATCATAATGCGCNCCTTGAATGACGTGGAAAAGATGAGGATTCACACAATTACACACAAAAGCATGACCATAATCATTCCAGTCAATACCCCAAGGATTTGTCGTGCCATCAGCAAAAGGTTCCCAGACATGACGGGTAGGATGATAGCGCCACACACCTCCGTCAAAACGTCTTCGCTTTTCAATAGGCGTTCCTGGTTTACCGAGCAAAGACCAGTTTGTACGGCCGTGGGTATTATACAGCCAACCATCTGGCCCCCAGGCAAATCCGTTAGCTATATTATGAGCATTAGCNGTAGTTCCAAATCCATTTAATAACACGATGGGTTGGCCGTCCGGGATTCCGTCATAATCTTTATCNGGAATAAAATAAAAGTTGGGGATGGACATTACCCATACACCACCAAATCCCACCTCAATCCCACTCACGTATTCCAGCTTGTCGAAGAAAACGGTGCGCTTATCATGCATTCCATCACCATCAGTGTCTTCCAAAATAATGATCCGGTCCTTCTGGCCTGCTTTTTTATCCGGATAATTATTTGCCTCAGCCACCCACAATCGCCCCCGATCATCGATGCAAAAACTAATCGGCTGCTTGATATCTGGTTCACCGGCAAAAAGGGTTACGTTGAACCCCTTAGGTACCTGCATCGTCTTGGCCGCCTCCAGTGGAGGAAAAGGNTTCTCCACCACCGGCTGTGCGTTTTTCTTAGCTCCTTGACTATAATAGGCAAAAACAACTGGAAGAAATGCCATCATTAAACGCATAAGCCTAGTGTGCAGCGCCCAACAGCTCTGGGCAAGTTCCACCTTGCCTGTAAAAACGAATCACGCGACGATTTTACACATGAAACGCATTCTCCTGTTGCTCCTTATCGCAGTCAGTCCGTCACTNTATGCCGCTCCTTCCACTTTTAGCCCGACAGATTGGCCGGCTTGGCGGGGATTGAATGGAGATGGCCATGCCAAATCTGTCAAAGGATTACCCGTTAAATGGAGTGACACTCAGAATGTTATCTGGAAAGCCAAGCTTCCCGGACACGGACATAGCACTCCCACTATCGTTGGCGATCGAATTTATCTNGCTACTGCAGACATCNAANAAGAAATTCAATCAGTCATATGCCTATCAAAAGATACTGGCAATTTCATCTGGAAAAGCGATATCCATAAGGGCAACTTTGTAAAGGGAGGCAACAAACATAAATCTGATGCAGCCTCAGCTGTCGTGTGTGACGGCACAAAACTCTTCGTTAGTTTTCCAAATAACAACAAAATCCAGACCACAGCTCTTAACCTGGAAGGCAAGGTGCTTTGGCAAACAACTATTTCAGATTATGTAATCCATCAAGGCTTTGGCACTTCACCGGTCATTTACCGTGATGTATTAATCTCAAAAGCGGATAGTAAAAAGATTGGTGGCGCAGTCGTTGGCTTAAATAAAAATACAGGAAAAATTATCTGGAAAATCAACCGCCCTAAATACCCCAACTACACCACGCCTGTCATGGTCACCGCTCATGGCAAGAAACAAATGGTCTTTGCTGGCGCCGAACTCATTACCAGCATCGATCCTTTAACGGGTAAGAAGCACTGGGAATTCNNAGGCAGCACGCAGGAGTGTGTTGCCACTGCGGTAACTGATGGCAAACGCATCTTTGTCAGTGGCGGATGGCCCAAAAACCACATTGCAGCCATTGAAGCTGACGGTTCAGGAAGGATCACCTGGCAGAACACCGCACGCGTTTATGTACCTTCTATGCTGATGAAGGAAGGCCACCTCTACGCCACCATGGACGCAGGCTTTGCCGCCTGTTGGGATTCAGCTACCGGCAAAGAGCTCTGGAAGGAACGGCTTGGTGGTGCTTTCTTCGCCTCCCCAGTGCTGGTGGGGGAGCGCATCTACGCAACCAACCTTGCAGGCAAGACCTTTGTCTATTCAACGAACCCCACGGAATTCAAGCTGCTGGCCACCAACCAATTAGGCAATGAGGTGTATGCCTCACCAATCGTCAGCGGCAACCGCCTTTTTTTGCGTGTGGCCTTTAAAGGTAAAAGCCGGCAAGAGTTCCTTTATTGTATTGGTGCCAAATAATTTACCACTTCAGGAGACAATCAAACCGTAACTTTTTGACATCTTGAGCTAAGTATACATGGTAAACCATTGAAAATGAAAACCATACTAACCTTTATTGCTTTCGCCATTCTTTCGGCTAATGCAGCGCACCAACCGCCCAAGATTGTGCTCGCCCATTACATGCCATGGTACGCCTCAAAACCCGTTAGCGGATATTGGGGATGGCATTGGACCATGGATCGTTTTAATCCTGATAAGGTGGGAACCAATGGCCAACGGAAACTCGCCTCCCACTACGAACCTTTGATTGGGCCTTACGATTCCAATGATCCAAATGTACTCGAATGTCAGGTGCTTCTCATGAAGTATGCCGGTATTGATGGAGTCATTATTGACTGGTATGGAGCCGAAAAATTCCGCGATTACGCCACGATCCACCGCAATTCTTTGAGCCTGATAAAATACCTCAAGCAAGCCGGANTAAAATTTGCCATCTGTTATGAGGATCAGTCCATCAAGCACATGATAGAAGATGAAAAACTAAAAAAAGCCGAGGAAGTCACCCATGGTAAGAGAGAATTTAAATGGATAGAGCAAAACTGGTTTAATGATCCTGCGTATGTAAAGCTTAAGGGTAAACCCATTCTACTCATCTTCGGACCACAACATTTCAAGAAGTCACAGTGGGATCAAATCACAAACAGCCTCTCAAATCAGCCGCTTCTCTATACGCTCCCACACCTGACCAACCAAGCCAAAGGCTCTGGCGCATTCGGCTGGCCGCCAGTTGATGGCGGAAAAAATGTAACGCCAATCGCCTGGCAAAAATATTTAGATGAACTTTATTCAAGAAGCGCAAAAGGCGAATCAATCATTGCCTCGGTATTCCCAAAGTTTCACGACATTTACCAGCAGGCAGGGGTACACAAGAGCTACGGATACCTTGATGATCAAGGTGGCAAGACTTTTGATCAAACTCTTGAACTGGCGTGGCAAAGCAACTCAGAGATCATTCAGATTGCCACTTGGAATGATTACGGTGAAGGCACCATGATTGAACCCACAAAGGAATTTGCCTACCGATATCTCGAAAGTCTTCAACGGAAATTTTCGGCCAATGGAAAATTTGCCTACACATCCTGGGATTTGCGTTTACCCATCATGCTACATCAACTCCGCAAACATCACGCCAATCAAACGGAAATCGCTGCGCAACTTAACCATGTATCCAAGCTACTCTTTGCCTCCAGAACCGCAGAAGCCAAAAAGCTTTTAATAAAACTCTGGAATCAAAAGCAATAACCAGACCTCTTGCAAACCGTTGTGGTTCTGGCAAACTAAAGCCGCACTATGATGAGGATTTTCATATTTCTTTTTGGTTGCTGCCTCTCGGTAATGGCAGCCGATTTTGCTTCGGGCACCGTTTTCCATGACGTCAACAAGAACGGTAATCGTGATGCCGGCGAAAAAGGACTCCCAAACGTCGCCGTTTCCAACGGTAAGGAAATCGTGGAAACCGATGAAAAAGGTAATTGGAAACTCCCTGCCTCAGAGGACGTTATCTTTTTTGTTATTAAGCCCAGTGGATGGATGAACCCGCTCAACAAGCACAAGCTACCACAGTTCCACTATATTCATAAACCCAAAGGCTCTCCCGTGTCCCGACACCGCGGAACTCCACCTACTGGACCATTACCCCAATCAATTGATTTTCCGCTCCACAAACAAGTTGAGCCGGACAAATTCCGGGCTGTTTTCTTTGGTGATCCGCAACCACGAAACCAAACCGAAATTGACTATATTGCTAATGATATAGTGGCCGAACTAATCGGGACGGATGCAAAGTTTGGTGTGACTCTCGGTGACATCATGTTTGATAACCTGTCACTCTTTGGCAGCCTCAACCAAACCATCGCGCTCATTGGCATCCCCTGGTACAATGTCATTGGAAACCACGACTTAAATTTCGAAGCAAAACTGGACCGATATTCCGACGAGACATTCGAACGCGTATACGGGCCTCCATATTACTCCTACGACTATGGCAAGGTACATTTTATCGTACTCGATAACGTCGATTGGAATCACGACGCACAGCGTAATCGTGCAACCTATCGCGGTGCTTTTGGGAAACAGCAACTGGCCTTCGTAAAAGCGGACCTTGCGCGCGTACCGAAAGATCGACTGGTGATGTTGATGATGCATATCCCACTAACCTCCACTGGTGATAGAAAGGATTTATACCGGATTATTGAAAAGAGGCCTTACACGCTGAGTATTTCCGGACATACCCACTGGCAGGCGCACCAGTTTATTGACCGAGGTGACGGATGGATGGGAGCCAAACCACATCACCATATTGTTAATGTTACTGTCTCTGGAAGCTGGTGGAAGGGAGCCAAAGATGAGCGAGGAATTCCCCATACCACGATGCGTGATGGAGCCCCGAACGGATATTCCATAATTACTTTTGATGGTTCGGAAGCTACTTTTGATTTCAAAGCCGCACGTTTTCCTAAAAGCCACCAACTCCGTATTGAAACACCCATTGTCATCAAGAGCACAGATTCAGCAAAAACTATGGTTTATGTGAATGTCTTTTCCGGTTCTGAAAAATCAACGGTCAAACTACGCGTCAACGATGGTCCCTGGCTAAACCTAAAAAAAACTGTCGAGATAGATCCCTACTATGCAAGAATGCGCGAGGAGGAAATCAAAAATAAGGTGCCGGGCCCTGAGCTCAATTCCCCAACTTCTTCCTCGCACCTATGGAAAGGACCTCTGCCCGCCAATCTTCCCAAGGGAGCTCACACGCTACAGGCGGTTACCCGTGACATGTATGGAAGAGAATTTTCCGCAAAAAGAGTATTAAGGGTGGAATAAGCCTGATACAGCTCCTTGCAAACCGTTGTGGTTCTGGCAAACTAAAGCCGCACCATGAAACGCTTTATTGCACTTCTACTTTTGTCACTTGCGCCAGTTCTCTTCGGCGCCAAGAAACCAAACATCATCTTCATAATGGCCGATGACCTCGGGTGGACTGAACTGGGGTCCTACGGCCAAAAGATCATAAAAACACCTTACCTGGATCAATTAGCACTTGAAGGCATGCGGTTTACTTCAAACTATTCAGGGAATGCGGTGTGTGCACCTTCTCGGTGTGTATTGATGACGGGCAAACACCCTGGCCACGCCTTTGTGCGCAACAACAAAGCGGCCAAGCCTGAAGGCCAACACCCGATTCCGGATAGCGAAGTCACTATTGGAGAACTCCTGCAAAAGGAAGGCTATATAACCGGCGCCTTTGGTAAATGGGGCCTGGGCAACACCTGGTCTACTGGCAATCCAACCAAGCAAGGGTTTAACCGATTCTTTGGCTACAATTGTCAGGCTCACGCCCACAGCTATTACCCCGCCACCTTGTGGAGCGATAACGAACTCTATAAACTCAAAAACGAGCCACCGGTACCCGGCCACGCTTCATTACCCAAAGGATCAGATCCAACAGATCCACGAAGCTATGATGTTTTTAAGGGGCAAGATTATGCGCCGGACCGAATCAACGAACAGGCACTTGCATTCATTCGTAAAAATAAAAATAAACCCTTCTATCTTTATTATCCCACTGTTATTCCACACGTTGCACTGCATGTACCCGATGAAGAACTAAAGCCCTATCTTGCACAGAAATGGAATGACCCACCCTTTACCCGTGGCAAGGGTTATGGTTACACCCCCCATTTTACACCCCGAGCAGCATATGCAGCGATGATTACTCGGATGGACCGCTACATCGGTAATGTTCTCAATCTAGTCAAGGAACTGGGATTGGAGCAAAATACAATAGTTGTATTCACCTCAGACAACGGTACGACTCACCTGAAGCTAGAAGTGGATTATGATTTTTTTGAAAGCGTTAAACCCCTTCGTGGCCTTAAGGGTTCGCTTTATGAAGGAGGCATCCGGGTGCCGCTCATTGTCAAATGGCCTGGCAAAGTAAAAGCTGGTAGTACTTCTGATTTCCGTACTGGCCTTGAGGATTGGATGCCCACCCTGCTGGATCTGATTGGCGCTCAGACCAAGGCACCCAAAAACATTGACGGTATCAGCATCGCTCCGGAAATTCTGGGAAAAAATCAACCCGCCAGAAAATTTCTCTACCGCGAATTTACCGGCTACGGGGGGCAACAAGCTGTGTGGATGGGGAACTGGAAGGGCGTGCGCCAAAACATGCTGCGCAAAAATAATAAAAACCCGCTTAAAGTGGAATTGTATAACCTCAAAAAAGATATCTCTGAGTCCAATGATGTTGCAGCCAATAACCCCGAAATACTGGCGCAGATTCAGAAGATTATGAAAGAGCAGCACACCGTTTCAGCAGATTTTCCTTTCAAACCTATCGACTAATCTGAGGGAAACTCACATGCTCAGGAAAATCAAAGTTGGTTTTCTAACCAACAATAGTGGTGCACATGTGGGGGCTTATCTGAATGCATTACGCGATACTGAAGCCTGTAGTGAGGTAGTGCTGTCTGATCCGGATGGCAGGTGGACAAATGAGGCTGCCAAAATACTGGGCAACAAGCTCAAGGAAACCTACCGCGAGCATAAGCAAATGCTCTCACGTGAAAAGCCCGTCATGTCCATTGTCACGATGGAAGCAGGACTGGCTCCTGCTGTAATTAATTTAGCACTNGAACATAACTGCCATGTNTTTGCTGAAAAACCTGCCTGCTTGCGAACTAAGGATTTTGCTAGTCTCATAGAAAAGGCTGATAAAAAAAAGCTTCACATCATGTTGGCCCTGGCCAACCGGTTAAACCCAGAACTCATTGCAGCGCGCAAGCTAATCAGCGATGGAGCCATTGGAAAAATCTATGGACTGGAGATGAATCTGGTAGCTGACCAGACACGTTTAACGCGCGAAAGCTACCGCAAGCAATGGTACGCCCAAAAGAAACGGGCGGGTGGCGGACACCTGATCTGGCTGGGTATCCATTGGCTGGATTTGGTGCAGCATGTTACCAACTCATCTATTACAGAGGCTGTGGGCTTCACGGCCAATGTCGGCGGACAACCCATCGACGTAGAAGATTCAGCTGCGGCCATCCTAAAATTTGATAATGGGACTTTGGGTACGGTGACTTCGGGCTACTACCTCAAGCGAGGCTATCATTCTCGAATTAAAATCTGGGGTTCAGAAGGTTGGTTGCATCTGGAGCAAATGAAGGATAAACCCCTCCAGTGGCTCTCACACAAAGGAAGCCATGCCGGTAAGATCCAGCAATGGGATCACTCAAAACAACCGCGCGGCTACACGCCTTTTATGCGCGCATGCATTGAAGCCTGCGCCAATAACACGATTCCTCCCATTAAAAATGCTGAAAGCTTGCGTGCGGTGAGAGTGGTTTACTCAATCTATGAGGCGGCCAGAACGGGAACAAAGGTTAATATCCGCTAAGGGGTTAACCAAGAATATCCTTCACAACTTTTCCGTGAACATCAGTCAAACGGAAGTAACGCCCCTGATAACGGTAAGTAAGCCGCTCATGATCAATCCCTAGCTGGTGCATAATAGTTGCCTGCAGATCGTGCACATGGATCGGATTCTCAGTAACATTCACGCTGTAATCATCGGTCTCACCATAGGTCATCCCTTTACGAACTCCGCCTCCCGCAACCCAATAGGCAAAACAGTTAGGGTGATGGTCGCGACCATAGTTTTGGGCGGTGAGTTTACCTTGACAGTATATGGTGCGCCCAAATTCTCCACCCCAAATAACAAGCGTATCATCAAGCATACCTCGCTGTTTGAGGTCCCGTAGCAGTGCGGCGGTAGGTTGATCGGTGCCCTCACATTGTGTCCTCACCTGCTTAGGTGCATTTCCGTGGGCATCCCACCCACGGTGATACAGCTGGATAAAACGCACCCCCCGCTCTGCTAAACGGCGGGCCAAAAGGCAATTGTAGGCATAACGACCGGGCACAGCAGCATCAGGGCCATACATTTCCAGCATGTGCTTGGGTTCGCTCTTCACATCAATGAGTTCAGGCACACTCATCTGCATTCGAAAGGCCAACTCATATTGGGCAATGCGAGTAGAAATTGCCGGGTCATTGAATCGGCCTGCCTGCTCTTCATTTAATTTATTGAGGGAATCTAGCATCCGGCGTCGCTGTGCACGAGTTACCCCTGCTGGGTTATAAAGATCTAATATAGGATCCCCTTGACCGCGAAACTTTACCCCCTGAAACCGCCCCGGCAGAAAACCCGCGCCCCATAGCCGATCATATAAAGGCTGACCAGCCTTAGCCCGTCCATTGGAGGTCATGGCAACAAAGGCCGGAAGATTAGAGTTTTCACTACCGAGCCCGTAACTGACCCAGGCACCCATACTGGGTCGCCCTGGATTGACAGATCCAGTCTGGATTAGGGTCGCAGCCGGATCATGATTGATCGCCTCAGTGTACATACTTTTAATGACACAGATATCATCAACTACCTGTGCTAAATGCTTTTGTGGCTCACTGACCCACACACCAGACTGACCGTGCTGAGCAAACTTCAGTATACTGGGAGCACAGCGAAATGACTTTTGACCTGATGTCATCGTCGTCTTGCGCTCGGCAGGATATATAGACTCTGGCACCTCTTCCCCGTACCGAGAAGCCAGATGCGGTTTATAGTCGAAGAGATCCATTTGAGAGGGTCCACCGGACTGGAAGAGATAGATTACTCGTTTCACTTTTGGCGTAAAGTGAGGCAATCCAACCAAACCACTCACAGCATTACGGCGTTTTTCAGTAGCCGCACTAAGTAATGAACCCAGCGCGAAAGCCCCTAATCCCAGTGTGCTACGCTCTAAAAAAGCGCGACGGGTATATTGCTCATAAATCTCGTTTAACGCATTCATCAGTTCTGAGTAATTGCCTCATCAAGGTTGAATATTGTACTAATCACAAGCGCATAAGCCGCGAGTTCACTAGCCGATAAATTCGCGTCAGCTTTTTTGTCACCAACCATCAACAGTTTTTTTGCATCCTCCGGTCGTTTTGTAAAATCATTGAGATAAAGATTCAAATCCGCCACCAAAACTTCCAACTCATCCTGGGTAGGATTCCGACTTAACACGGTATGGAAAACCCATTCTAGGCGTTTGTGTGGTTCTGTAATCCTTAGCCGCAAAGCACGCTCAGCCAAAAATCTTGCTGCTTCCACAAAAGTTTTATTGTTCATGAGCACCAACGCCTGAAGCGGCGTGGTGGTAAGATCTTTTCTGACGATACAAACCTCACGTTCAGCAGCATTGAAGGTCATCATGGTGGGCGGAGGAATCGTCCGTCGCCAATAGGTGTACATGCTTCGGCGATACAGTCTAGCACCCTTATCCTGCTTATAAGCAGCATTGGAAATACTCTTCCAAATACCCGGCGGCATGTACGGTTTAACCGAGGGCCCTCCGATTTGACCATTAAGTAACCCGCTGGTGAATAGTGCCGTATCTCGAATAGCATAAGGCGTGAGCCTCTTGCGCGGGCCGCGTGCTAATAAACGATTCTCCGGATCCCGATTAAGCAGTTTCGGTTTAATTTCAGATGTTTGCCTATATGTAGCACTGGTAACAATGAGTTTATGCATGGCCTTTAAATCCCATTTTTTCCTAATAAACTCTGTTGCCAACCAATCTAATAACTCTGGATGAGTGGGGTGTTCACCCTGCACTCCGAAATTTTCACTGGTCTTTACCAGACCCAAACCAAAGTAATGTTGCCACATTCGGTTGACGGTGACACGCGCAGTAAGTGGGTGTTCCGAATCCATCAACCATTGCGCCAAGCCCAGTCGGTTACGGGGCCAATTATTGTTCCAAGTCCCGAGAATGGGTGGTGTAGCGGGCTGCAGCTTCTCAGATTTATCCGGTTGATCATACTGGCCGCGGTTAAGTAAATATGTGTCGCGAGGTTGATTGAGTTCGTGCAGTACCATCACAGTATTCGGCGCGCCAGACTGTGGGCGTGGCACTGAAGTTTGCACTACCTTGATCTTTACGGGTTCAGGCACAACAAACTTTGCCTCCTCATCAGACAAATCCGGCCAACTTTTTGGAACTGTAACAAAAGGCGGACTGTTACCGTTATTAGGCCCCAAACCTGCCTCTGCAATATTGTTAAAAAACGCAAAAAGCCGATAGAAATCCTTTTGCGCAATAGGGTCATACTTATGATCGTGACACCGCGAACAAGTGAGCGTTAACCCAAGGAACATAGTGCCCATCGTCTCAACACGATCTGCAACATATTCCACAATCCACTCAGCAGGGATTGATCCACCTTCAGAGTTGATCCGATGATTCCGGTTGAAACCTGTAGCCACCTGCGTGAAAAAATTGCGATCACTCAACAGATCCCCTGCCATTTGCTCGGTAACAAACCGATCAAACGGCATGTTGTCGTTAAGCGCCTTAATCACCCAATCTCGCCAGACCCACATATAACGCAACCGATCGTTTTGGTATCCATCAGTGTCGGCATAACGTGAAGCTTCCAACCAACCCAAAGCCATGTGCTCCCCATATCGCGCAGAAGCCAACAATCGGTCCACCACCTTTTCGTAAGCTTTAGGAGAACGATCATTAATAAATGCGAGCGTTTCTTGTGTAGTTGGGGGCAAGCCCGTCAGATCAAACGTAACCCGACGGATAAGAGTCGCTTTATCTGCTTCTGTTGAAGGAGTCAGTTGCTCCTTTTTCAATCTCTGTAATATAAAAGCATCAATTCCATTACCCTCCCATTTCGATTGGAGTTCAGGTATTTTAGGCTGCACCGGCGGCACAAAAGCCCAATGGCGATCATCTTTTGGCCACTCGGCTCCTGCCTTGAGCCATTGAACTAATTTCGATCGGTCTTCATCTGACAACACACGGTTTGAGTCAGGCGGCGGCATGCGCACCTCCGGATCATTACTTGTCAGCCGTGCCATCATTTCCCCATCAGAAAACACACCCGACTCCATTGCCGCCAAACGATTATCTAGCCGCAGTTTTGCCTTACGCGCTTTCTTGTCTGGGCCGTGACAATTGTAGCAGGCATCAGATAAAATCGGCCGAATGTCCCGCGCATAATTCAAAGGCGCTGCCACTAGTGGGAATAATCCCGAAAATGCAATGGCACAGATAATTCGCAGACCGCTCATAACAAAACCAATGTTGGATAATCCTACACAAAAACCTACGAAACTCAAGTTGGGCAGAGTTCAGTTACCAAGCGATGGAAATCTGGTGATAACCCGCGGATGAAACGTATTCGGCCAACCTTCATTGGATTGCTTGGGTCCTGAGTTAGTACGGCCATTCTTGATCGCGAGAACTAATTGATCGACCAGCTCATTGACCAAGGATCGGTTTTGGCTGGCAAGGTTATTTTTTTCAGCTGGATCGTCATTCAGGTTATAAAGTTGCACCAAATTAAGGTCCTTATTCTTAAGAGCCTGAGCCGGGCGCGGATTACTCCAGCCGCCCGAACCGGGACAAAGGATAAGTTTCCAAGCACCGCGGCGAATGGCAAAAGAACCATTAATAGAGTGATGAATGGTAAAAGGCCGCAAAGGCTTTTTGATGGTCTTGCCTAAAAGAACAGGCAGAAAGGAAAAGGAGTCCTCTCCGGCAGCGGCAGGAAGCTTTTCTCGTTGACCAAGAATATCAGCGAGCGTGGCAAACAAGTCCGAAGTACAGATAGTTTGACTTGAAATGGAACCGGCCTTGATTTTGCCGGGCCAACGCACAAGAAAGGGAGTACGGTGCCCGCCCTCATAAATATCAGCCTTATGACCTCGCCAATCGGCGTTAGGCTTATGACCCTTCTTGATCAAGTCAGGTATATTGGCCTGTGGCGAACAACCATTATCGGCTGTGAAGATAACAATCGTGTTGTCGGTGAGTTTGTGTTTATCCAGTTCGGCCAATACCTCACCAACTACCCAATCGGTTTCCATTAAGAAGTCGCCATACTTGCTTAAGCCCGACTTACCCTGCCATTTTTTGGCGGGCACAATGGGTGTATGCGGACTGGTTAAGGGCAAATAAAGGAAGAAAGGTTTCTCACTCTTGGCTCGCGCGGCAATGTAAGCGCGGCTTTCACGGGCGAAATCCGTAAGACAATTTATCGCCTCAAACTCCTCAGCCGCCGGACCCGGTCGATGGAAGGCC
Organism: Verrucomicrobiales bacterium; assembly: GCA_002719595.1. Taxonomy (GTDB): domain Bacteria; phylum Verrucomicrobiota; class Verrucomicrobiia; order Limisphaerales; family UBA1100; genus UBA1100. Next base: position 2,689 of record PBEJ01000007.1, on the reverse strand, counting down.
TTGGTGGTATTAGCCCAAGCAGTGGGTTGATCGTTTTTCAGGTAAAGATAAGGAAACATGTCGAGGGAAGCAGGAATAATATAGGATTCGTCAAAACCAATTGCCAGAGGGCCTCCCTCAACTTTTCTGCCGTAATCAATTTGCCACCCATCACCCTTGGTTTGCCCAGTTTTGGATTTACGCTTTTCGCCATTAGGCAATTTATGCCAACCAAGACCAAGATGCCATTTACCTACTACTGCAGTATGGTAACCTTGCTGCTGCAGAAAACCAGGGACAGTGAGGCGGTTCTTCTCAATCAAAGGTTCAGACAAACCCCACAAAACACTTTTTTTAAGTGTGCTTCGCCAGTTGTAACGCCCAGTTAGGATTCCATACCGCGTGGGGGTACAGACCGAAGAAGTGGTGTGTGAGTCGGTAAATTGAATTCCTTCGCGCGCCAAACGATCACAATGGGGAGTAGGTGCCTTTCCTCCCGCATGAGAAAGATCACCGTAACCAAGGTCATCAGCGAGAATGTAAATTACATTCGGGGCATCCTTCGCTGCCTGAAGGCTCCACACAGAAACACATAGCAAAAACAGAAATCGAAAAGGCATACCTTGAGGTAGCATGACCCGCAAATAATGACAAGGGGTGAACCAAGGCGCTAGGGGCGCATCGGTGGACGCTCCCAATCGATAGCCTCATAGCCATCGGGTTTAAGTGGCTTAATGACAGTTATTATTTCAGCTCCTTTNTTAAAGAGCGGCCAGTCATCCGTCCGAAACGGAGAAGCAGGAAAGCCTTCCCTGTTATAGAGTAAATTCCGTTGCGAAGGATTCATAGCCCACGCGTACCGCACAGCAACTGGTTTCAGAACTTTTGCTGAGGAAACTACCACGGTAGTGCCTTTGATTTTGGCTTGAGCCCAATGCCAGTTTTGATCCTTATCCGCTATGGNAAAAGCATTGAGTTNTCCTGGGCGACNCATCATNAGTCCTGATCCAGCTGATTCAAACTCAAGGATGATTCGACTTCCCTGAATTATTTTACCCCTCAGGCGGGGGCCATCTGCGGGGATCTTTTTGCCATAAGTTTTTTGCATAGCAAGGTAGGCGTGCCGCAGTCCAATGGGTTTCTTGTTCTTTGGGTGCAAGTCAATGGCATCCCCGGTATCGATGGTCACTGCCATTGCCGTATTGGGAACTTTTTGGTCAGCAAGGCGCATGGATTCACGATTGGCAGCCCAGCTAGCCTCCAACTTCTCAACGGGCTTAGCTTGGGGAGGGTTCCAACTGGGTAACTGAGTAAATTGAAAGGGAAAATCTTTGGCAACATTACCTTCGGACATCTTGTGCCANGAACTTCGATAATANCCAATGAGCTTGGCTAGCTGGCCCTGATAATGCACCGCCTGAGGCACGTCCTTTGAATTGCGTTCACCTTGATACCAAATGATGCCACGAATTCCATAAGGGCGGATCGGATGAATCATTGCATTAAAAATATTAGCCGGATGTTGGTGGCCCAATGTGCCGGGACTCGTGATGATGGGTGGCGTTAACTGGCGAAAGGCATTCTTCATGGTTTGTCCAGCGTCNATCTTNGTATTGTANTCGNCCAACTCCTTTTCAAACGTCGCGAAGGCCTTCTCCACACTTTCGCCCTGATTACGACGGCGCCTTTCGGCAAAATCGATAAGACGTTGCCTGTGNGCNTGGGTACGAGGGTCGTCCTTTTGGATATTCCAAGGCATCCAACCTTCAATCGGTGTGCCGGCGTAAGCCCGCTGGATAATGCCTACGGGTATCTTGAGTTCTTCATGGAGTTTCTTGCCAAAATAATAAGCAACCGCCGAAGTCTCAGCAGCAGCCTTCGGATCACATCTTTTCCACTGACTCAGGCGATCGCGGTTTTCCTCCAAGGGCTCGTGCCAATGTTCGCGGGCGGACCTAAAGATGCGCAAATGTGGCAGGNCCACCTTGCTCTCACCCTCCGCTTCGAACGAATTGGCCACAGACCAGCCCATATTCGATTGCCCCGCACACAACCACACCTCCCCAATGGCGATNTCCGTAATTTGAATGGTGTTCGATCCTGAAATCCCTAACGATTGACCTGTGGCATGACCCGGAGTTTTCAGAAATATTTTCCATTTACCATCCGCACCTGCCTCGGTTGATNCACNTACNCCCCAACTGGACTTTATCTTAATCTGCTCTCCAGGATTCGCCCAGCCCCAGATCGCATTACTGGTTTGCTGCTGCAAAACCATATGATCACTAAAAAATCTTGGAAGCCTGACCTCAGCAAAAACTGAAAGGCCATTAGACAACAAAAGAAAAGAGCAAAGAATAATTCTATTCATCTAAACAATTGATATTAGTTAATAATAATTACTTTTTCAGGAAAAGNAGGAGAATGGATTTGATGGATATTGCCATCCCTACTTTCCACNACATAAACNCCTCCAATCCGGGCATTAATTTTAANCGACTGACCNGACNCTAAAACCNGAACACGTCCGCGTCGACCACGAGTGCTGATTGGATAAACCATGATCTCAGTTTTTGCCTGATTAACGAAGGATATAGNCACTTTAAATCGGCCCGGGCTGGGATTGGAGTGGACTGAAGGGGTAAGCGAAAGAGGTTTGCGAGGATGCAATTTCAAAAGCTTTGCAGTGAGTTCATCAACAAGCGTTTTG
>PBEJ01000042.1 GCA_002719595.1 Verrucomicrobiales bacterium | reverse complement strand
CCTGAAGGGAGTGTGACCTCGGTGCCTCAATATAAAATGCGGCCATTCAAACCGGGAGTAAAATATCGAGTGCCGGGATTCCCTGGTTTTACTCATATACTAACCCTGACTAATACCCCTCGAACCAATTTTTGGACCGCTCCAAGGCCACCTGTTTTCGGCCCTCCCATTGTGGGAATTCTGGTTTGTTATACGGGGCTGGCAGAGAAACAGTGTGGAGGGGTCAGAGGCGTAGAAACGCGAGCTCGAATATCCGTTGCTCAAGTAAACAATGTTTTTCGGCGCAGTGCGGTAACTGCAAAACTCGTTTTACTGGGGACTGAAAAGGTGAACTACACCACGGTAGGCAATAGCACCAGTGATCTTATGAATCTCACTTTTGCCCGCACCACCTCTCTTTTTGAGGTTCATAAGCAACGTCAGCGGTACCGGGCGGACTTGGTTAGTCTGTTTACTGGAGCATCACCAAAAAATTTTTTGCACGGCAGTAGTTGGATGCTTAACACGACCAATGGGGCTCCTGCATACGGATTCAATGCGATGGAAGCCGTTTATGCGCCAACTTCAGTCTTCGTGCATGAGATTGGGCACAATCTGGGCTGCTCTCATGCTACCAACGATTACGGCGGATTGCTTCTGCGGGGNTCCTTTACAAATTCCTGGGCTTGGAGATTTGGGNTTACAACCAACGGGGTGACCTATCAAATGAAAACGGTTATGGCTATGGGAGGAGGCCGTAAGCTTGGATATTTTTCCAATCCCAATGTGAGCGTTTGGGGGGTCCCAACCGGTGACACTAATTTAGCCAATAATGCCTACACTATAAATCAAATGGCCCCCAAGGTAGGCTCCTACTTCACTCAGATCATTCACAACAGGAAGTTGGTTCCCAATCATTATCCGAAGTCTCTGCCGCCGGGTATGACCAACCGGCCGGGAATTCGCCAGCCCCGGCGCTACTTTTGGAACTCTGGTAGGAGAACCGGGGAGTAATTTATTGGCGTTTACCAATACACCAGAGGTGCTTGTGGGTGCGCAGCATTAGCTGTCCGTCAGAAGCTGCTAAAGAACTGTTGGTAAGAGTTTTGTCCAGTTCATTAATTCCAATTAACTCAAACTTAGGGTTGGCTCGCATGACGATGGTTTCTCCGGATTGGTTCGGAATATAGATTGTGTTTCCTGCAATGATCATTGAACTCCACGATTCTTGTTTGGAGCCACTGCCGCGAACACGTTCTGAAAAAAGTATTTTACCGGTTTTTAGGTTATGACATTCCATGATTCCATTAGTGTTTAGGACGTACACGTGGCCCTTATGCACGATTCCACTGCCCAAACGGTTGGGTGTGCGTTCTGTGCGCCACAAGGTTTTTGAAGTGACATCGCCTTTACCGCCGGAGGCGATAGCGACTGTTGTGCCGTGATATCCGCCCATTCCGACAACAATGCCTTCACCGGCTATGGGAGAGGAATAAATTAAGGGATTAAGTCCGCCACAAATCCAGTTCATTCTTCCGGTGACTGGGTTAATGCCGGCCAAGCTGCCGGGATAGGTCATGACCAACTCNTCGCTATTTTCGGCCTTAATCAGAATGGGAGTGCTAAAGCTACAGGTCCACTTGGGATCTTTGTTGTTACGGAATCCGTCGGTTCGCCCGGTTACGTCGACTTTTGGGTCGTTTAGTTTCCATACCGTTTTGCCAGTGCGTTTATCAAGAGCCATGAGGTGGGCCTTAGGGTCAGGGCCACGGTAAACATAGACAAGATCGCCATGTATGACAGGCGAGGCAGCGGAGCCCCACTCGAATTGGATTTTTCCAAGGTCGCGTTTCCAGAGCATTTTTCCATTAAAGTCATAACACACTACTCCAGCTGAACCNTAAACAGCAATGACCCGTTCACCGTCCGTTGCTGGGGATTCACTGCAGTAGGGATTGGTGCGGTGTGATTTTTCAGCGGCAGTATATTTAACGGTGCGCCGCCAAAGCTCTTTTCCGTCCAGTCTATCCAGACAAATTAATGCACGTTCATTTAGTTGCTCAAGAGGTTGGGTTAGAAAGATTTTTTCCCCCCATACGATGGGTGTGGAATTGCCTCGGTCTGGTAGTTCAGTTTTCCATGCTATATTCTCACTGGCACTCCATTTCAGGGGTAGATTTTTTTCGTTACTGATTCCCAGTCCGGTAGCTCCACGCCACATTGGCCAGTTNTCGGCGTTCAGAGTGAAGGCGACTGTGAGGGTCCACAAAAGTAATCGCATGGACCTAAGAATAGAAAAGAAAGTAGGTATTTCAANCGTTTTTGTTGAATGAGTTCTACTTGACCGGATTATTGAACANAATAACCGTGTTGTATGGCAGATGATGGAGGTGCCAAGAATATTCAGGAATCCGTTAGGGTAGCTGAAAGTAAAACCAGCGCCGAATTTGTAGTGGCGATTCAGCCTCAGTCGGGCAATTACCGTGATATTGATTTGATAGCAGCTGCAACAGTGACTGCTGCGGCCATGCTTTTCGCTTTCTTTGGTCCTGTGGTGGTTAATCCCGATTTTGTGCCGCTTAATTTGTTGGTTGTTTTTGGGCTGGTTTGGTTAGCCAGCTCCAAGATCCCCCATATTCGCCGCTGGCTAACCTCTGAAGAACGCAGAAAAGGTCAGGTCAAAAGGGAAGCGGGTGCACTTTTTTTGCAGTATGGNGTGAGTCAGACCCGNGGGCGCACGGGCATCATGATTTTAGTTTCACAATTAGAAAACCGAATTGAGGTAATGGCCGATAGCGGAATCCTCCGGGTGGTGGAAAACGAATCATGGAGTCAGTTGATNAATGAAATACAAGGCGGGTTTAANNCANAGGACCTACCGGCTACTGCGGTGGTGACTGTTGAGATGCTGGGTGATTTTCTGAGAGATCAGTTGCCGGTTGAGCCTGATGATGAGGATGAATTAACAAATGTGCCGGTTATAACCGAATGAAACAGGTTATTAAAAATATTCGACCGAATGCATGGATGTGGGTTGCTGCGGCATTCGTTTTGACNTTTTTATTGGAGTTGGAGTTGTGGGCGAGATTGGGTGGTGGTGGAGGATATTCCGGTGGTGGTGGCGGTGGTGGTGGTGGATACTCTGGCGGCGGTGGTGGGGGCAGTGGCGATGGTGGAGAAGCAATCGTTTGGTGGATTCAATTTTCATTTAAGTACCCATGGTTCGGGATTCCTGCAAACCTGGTGATCTTCTATTTCTATTACGTGGTGCATAAGAATAAAACTGAGACAATAGTGGTNGCCCATGAGCCGACTCCTCCGCCTAATTGGGATATAATTCGCGCTCAGGATGAAAATTTCTCGGCTGTTTTATTCAGAGATTTTGCCTACACGCTGTTTTCCAAGGTTCATGAGGCGCGCGGAAACAGGAAGCTTAAAAATATGGGTCAATTTTTAGGAACTAAGGCAATGGAAGCTCTGGAGCGCCTCCAACTGAATATTGAGGATGTTCATAGTGTGATTGTAGGGGCAATGACCGTTTCAGATTTATCCCGAGCTCACCGGGNTAAATTGGGTGATGTATTTACCTTAAGGTTGAATTTTGAAGCGAACTATACCGAAGTGGTAAATGGCAAGGAGCAGGCTGTCTATACNAGTCAGAATTGGTATTTTTGTCGAAAGGCAAGTGCTTTGAGTCGNGAGCCAGATCGGATTGCTTCACTAGACTGTATCGGTTGCGGTAGTTCCTTTGAGCCGGATACTAACGGTACTTGTCAGCATTGCGGTCAACACTACGAACCGGGTGAAGCACATTGGAGGGTAGATTCGATCTATCAAATTAACCGTCGTCAGGTTGGCCCAGCGCTTACTTCTTCGGCTCCGGATGTTGGGTTGAATCTGGAAACTCTCTTTGCCCCTGANTATTGGGAGCAAAAGCAGCGGATNGAAGAAGAGAATACCGANTTTAAGNTGGAAGAAATCACGGAGCGATTTAAGTACATTTTTAATGTTNTGCAATCNTCCTGGTCNGATCGCAATTTGAATAAACTACGGGCCTTTGAAACAGATCATTTGTTTCAGAATCATAGTTACTGGGTGCGTGAATATGAAAGACAGGGCCTACGTAATATTCTGACGAATATCGACTTAGAAAAAATACAAGTGGTCAAGATTAGGTCAGACAAGTTCTATGACGCGATAACCTGTCGGATGTGGGCCGGTATGGTTGATTATACCATTACTAATTCAGGGGATTTGGTTTGTGGGAATCGTTCAAAGCGTAAGCATTTTAGTGAATACTGGACTTTTATTCGTGGGCGGGGAGTCAAGTCACATGGTAAAACCGAAAGTCAGTGTCCAAATTGTGGGGCTGAGTTAAGAATATCCATGGCCGGCGAATGTGAGTATTGCGGCAGTAANCTTACCAGTGGTGAGTTTGACTGGGTGCTTAGCGAGATTCAACAGGATGAGGAGTATACTGGTTGATTTTGGGTTGTTAGGTCCTCGGTCAATATAGAAAAGTTACCCTTTCTGAAGCTGGCTATGAAAAAATATTATTGAGGTCAAAGTAATAGAAAACACTACTTANGTAATTATATGGATAGATTAAACCTAATCAGCGACATTATTCAGTCCAGGCGTACGGTAAAGCCAAATGAGATGGATGCTCAACGGGATGTCCCCAAAGAGTTACTTGATCAAATTTTTGAAAATGCTAATTGGGCTCCTACTCATGGNATGACTGAACCCTGGAGGTTTAAGTTGTTTACCGGAGAGTCACGAAAACTATTGGGTGAAAAGTTGCAGTATTTGTACGTTAATCATACCTCAAAGGAAGATTTCAAGGAATCGAAAATGGAAAAACTCGGCCGAAATCCCCAGCTTGCACCAGTGGTAATTGCTGTCTGTATGAAGCGGGGTGAGAATGAGAAAATTCCTGTGGTCGAGGAAATCGAGTCGGTGGCATGTTCGGTTCAGAACATACATCTTACAGCTTCGGCAGCTGGGTTAGGAGGGTTTTGGTCTACTCCGAAAGTGCTCGATACCGAGGGAATGCGAAAGTTTTTGAAACTTGGAAATGACGACCTATGTTTGGGTTTATTTTATTTAGGATGGTTGAAAGAAGGGAGTTATCTTCCAAAAGGTTGTCGTCGACCCATAGAAGAAAAATTAGAATGGATGTAATCGAGATTCTTCCACAAATTTAGTAAACTACTATTTGTTGGTTGATGATCAGCAGAATCGTTTCCTAATTANGAGAAAGGTAGGATCTAAAGGGATTATAAATTATTTTTGTATGCCTGTTATTTGTCTAAACGGCTTATACACCCCTTGATATAATCGATAATAGGTTGGTTGCTTTCACTAGATTTTAGAGTTACGCGCAATAACTCAGCTGGATTTACGTTCTTCTCACGGAAGAACTTCCGGTCGCCGCCTCAGCCATACATCAGGTCGGCGGGCAGGGTGCCGGCAAGTTTTGCCCGGGCTTTTAAAATTAGTCTGGGCAACCAAACAATTCCCTCAATTTCATCAGTCTTGGCTGGAAATTCATCCATTCTCATCTGAGTGGCTGCAGGCTGGTTATCCAGATTTTCTGTAAAGTGTTCAAAGCGAACTGCCTGAATTTCTTCAACGTGCTCATAAATTACGTCGCCCCAGCGCACGTAATCGTCACAAAAATCAAACATCTCCTGGGTGCTGCAGCCTATTGAATTGAGAAAGGTTGCTTCCTCCTCTTCAAACATCTCCTCTGGGCTTTGCCGGCCGGCTTCGTAACGTTTAACCCCCTTAAAGAAGAGTTCGTGAAACTCTTTTTTCCAATTATTGTTCATCATTAACCGCGTAGATCGACTTCTGTCATGAGTTTATCAGTTGAAGTGTAGGCTTCAGTGACCCATTCGACAATCTTAGAGGGGTCAGGGGCGTATTCTAGTTCAAGACTGATAGCTCCATCAAAATCCAAATCCTTAATCGCTTGCAGATACGGTACAAAAGGCACTACGCCTTGGCCCGGAGGTAAGTCGCCGTGAACCTTGCCGTCACAGTCTGAAATATGGACGTGGCCGGCACGTCCCTTGAGGGCGGTGAGACTTTCAGGAGGGCTGTCGCTTAAGACCATGTGGCTGATATCGATATTTGCTTTTACTGCGGGCCGATCAACATCACTTAAAAACCGGTCCATTTCTCNGATNGTATTAACTAGTGACATGTGGAATGGTTCCAGCTCGATGACAATTTCCAAGTTTCTCTCAGCAGCATAGTCTCCAAGAATTCGGCAGTTTTCCACAGCGAAATTCCATTGTTCTTCAGGTGGGATTACTTCCTTTTGCCAGATGTATTCACCTATCACTAGNAGGTAATTCTTTGCGTTGAGCGTAGCTCCCATATCCAGATAGCGTTTGCAACGCTCGACATGGAATTTCTGCACAGAGGGGTTGAAATCCACCAGACCTACACTTACTCCTACTACGCTAATGATGGGTAATTGCAGTTCTTCACAGGTCTCTTTGACGGTATTAATTCGGTCCTGAGCGTTGTCGTCCAGTGGATCCTGAAAAATATCCACGCAGTCAAAACCCAGTTCCTTGGTCTTGTGTAAGCCATCGACCAGTCCGACTCCGTGTTGTTCCCACGCTGAATTAATCATCCCCAGCTTCATTATTATTTTTCTCCTGTGATTTCTTTTAGTTCTACGGCCCGGTGTTCTGCGGCGCTTTTGTATGCCGCTTCAACCAAGGCCATGGTGGTTAAATTATCGCGTCCGGCGATGGCAGGTTGTTCACCGGTTTCCAGTGCGATTAAAAGTTGTGCCATCGTGCCAATAAATGCATCAGGAAACCAACTTTCTTCCCATTTGGGTGCGGTAAAATCATTATCCCCTTTAGACGCGTAGCGGATTGAAGAGGGGGTTGTATAGGGATCCTCGCACCAACCAAGATTCCCGATAGCCAGGCCGTTGATTCCTTCAATACGCCATTGGATACCTATATCGCTGGGGGCTCCCTCGCGTGCTGGGCCTGTCCAAGTGTCATCAATGGCGATAGCCCGCAGCCCGTTGGCATATTCCAGTATGTAGCTGGCAATGCCGTCGGTATGGTTAAATTGGGTGCGGGGATCAGGTCTTGTGGTGCAGTAGATGCGTTGAGGGTCGCCAAACCAGAATCGAAAAGTGTCTAAGTGGTGAATGGACATGATCCGAAGAGTGACCCATCCCTGACGTTCCTGCCAGGGCATCCAGTGGGGGATGGCACGCATGTCGATGGTGGCTAGCACGGGTTCGCCGATGGTTCCATTTTCAAGCAACGTCCTGCCCGCGCGAACCGAATGATCATAGCGCATGTTTTGGTTTACTGCGAGAATGATGCCGGCCGCCTCACAGGCCTTCACAGCTTCAACGGACTCGGCATAATTTGCCCCCAATGGCTTTTGAGCGAGAATTCCTTTTACGGTTTTCCGGGAACAGGCAGCCTTAATGATCTCAAGTTGATTGTCAGGAGGGACCGCAATGTCGAGAACTTCGATGGAATTGTCATCCAAGAGTTGGTCAATGCTTTCAAAAACATTACCGATATTATTTTGTTTTGCGCACTTAGAGGCATTTTCCTTTGTCCGGGAGGCGATGGCCATGGGATTGAAGCCAGCTTTTCGGTAGGCGGCCAGATGGCAATCATTCATAATAAAACCACTGCCAATGCAACCAATACGCCAATCTTTGCGTACAGGAAGGGGCGAGTGGATATTAAGATTCATGAGTTAGTTTTTTTCCCGGCACCGGTCGTTGCATCAGTAGACGGATTCCAAAACTCTGTCTTCGCATCGAACAATTTCTCTTTCATTGCCTTGATCGCAGTATCTGGCAATTTTTCTAGTGGCTCATAAAACGGGTGATGTGATTGCTTGTAGGGATTGTTATGCTTTGTGTTATAACAACAGATAAGGGACCAGCGAGGATCGTTGGAAGTGTTTTGATCTGAGCGATGCAGTGTATTACTATGGAAGAATAGGGTGTCACCTGCATTAAGCTCCACATACACCTTTTCCATGACTTTTTCGGCGGCTTTAACGCGTTCGGGGTCTGCCCCAGTTTGATCTCCGAACCGGCCGTGTTCAATCCGACCCATTTTGTGGGAACCTTTTAGAACCTGCAGGCAACCGTTTGCGCGTGTGTTAGGGTCTACAGCAATGAAGGCTGAGCCCATATCAGGCCAAAGGCATCCATTCTGATACCAGTAACCATAATCTTGATGCCAGCTCCAAGCCCCTCCCGTTAGAGGTTTCTTGATGCTCATTTTGCTATGGTAATGGTAGACCTCATCACCAAATAACTGCTCCATGGCATTAACGATTCGTTCGCTTCTGGCAATTGATCCCCAAATGTCTTCCCCGGGTTTATTCCATAATACCAGCTGAGCCTTGCCGCCTTCACCATCCTCTAAATCATAGGCGTTATCTCCAAAGGTGGTGTCGGCATGAGCCGCTTTTCTCAGGATATCCGCTTCTTCAGAATCGAAAAGACTCCGCACAATCAGGTAGCCCTCCTCATGAAAATCTGAAATTTGCTCTTCGGATAATCTATTCATAAATCGCGGTAGAAATGCAGCTTGGCGATCGAAGAACCGGATGTCAAAGGAGGATTCTCTCTGTCTATGGAAGAGCCCAGTTAGGGGGATCTTCGAGGCGATAGAGCATCTCGCCAGCTTTTCTCACAAGCAGGATGCCTTCTTCCTCTCGGTCTGCGTAGTCTTCAATGTTGATGGAATTATGATCTCGATAGCCCAAGTTTATTTGGCTGCATATTTCCGGAGATATTCCTGTTGCCAGAGTAACGTTTGCACGAGGTTTCTCGACTCCATCGATTACTTTTCCTATGCCTTTTACGTGGGAGGAATGGGCTAGTAATCCCCACGGGTAGTCTTTGTATTTGCTCCAGTTTTCAAGAAGCCAGGCGGAGCAATGGTAGCCTATTTCCGTAAGGCCGGCATCGTGAGTATGGCTGATGGAATTAATATGAGGGCCATATATGATTAGCTCTCCTCCGTCGGCCAATACGGGCTCAAGCTTATACATGCATTTTCCACCAACCCATACATCATCATACATGGGGGGGGCGCAGGAAAGGATAGTATGAAACGGTTGGTCCTTATAGATAATATGGGTCTTATCCGATAAGTCGACTGCTGCCTCCCAAGCGCTTTCAGGAGTTCCAAAAAATAAGCCGGCCAAAGATTTATCCGGTCGCACGACCATTGCGAAACAGCGCTTCTCAACATTTACCATGCCCCCGGCGCGATCTACTACCTTGCGCACAGACGTCCATTTGTGCCCATTAATCTTTGGGTTGCTGATGACTGCACCCAGCCAATGAAAAAAATTCAAAAGCTCCGGACCGCTAACGCCGGGAAAAAGGTATTTATTGCCTCCTGAAAATCCAACCACTTCGTGCGGGAACACTGGGCCAACAATAATGAGTTGATCATAATCAAATAGCCGTTGATTGATTGTCACTGGTAACTCCATTTCAAATCGCCCATCTGACAACTTTGAAATGTCAGATGCTGGAATGACGCCTATTTCTCGTAATGCATCAGGGTTGTCCCACTCATGGTTATGGAATTTAACTGATTCGTATCGGGTTTGTCTTTGCTCTTCTGAAATTTCAAGGCGTTCACAGATCTCCTTTTCGCTCATAGGTGGGTGAGTCCCGAGAGCGATCATCACATCTAGAGCTTCAGTAGATTTTCCAATTTGATCATAAATGGTTTTGAAAAGGAGGCCCACAGGGGCTGTTCGAGTGCTGTCGGGGACAATCAGTAGAATTTTTTTTCCCCGATAATCTTCTACGGGTAAGGCATTGCCGACAAGTTCAGAAACATTGGGTATGTCGAGCGACTGTCCAATCCTTGCAGTTTGAGAAAGAACGCTCATCAAATTGTCTGAGAAAGGAATCCCCCATCTACTACGATATCGGAACCGGTTACGAAACTCGAAGCTTGGTCACTTGCAAGATATACCGCAGCACCTGCCAGTTCGGCTGGATGACCAAATCGACCCATCGGGGTATGGTTAAAAATTGATTTTGCCCGCTCGCTTGGGCTGCCATCCTCGTTGTAGAGTAGTTTTTTATTTTGTTCGGCTGGGAAGAAGCCTGGGGTGATACTGTTTACTCGTACACCTTTCTGGGCCCATTCCCGAGCAAGAAAACGTGTTGCGCTCAGAACAGCTGCTTTAGAGGCTGAGTAGGCGATTACTTTGGACAAGGGAAGATGTGATGTAACACTGGCAATATTTATTATACTGCCTTTACCTCGCTCGCACATCGCGGGGCCGAATTCCTGGCAAGGAAGCAAAAAACCGCCCACCAGGTTTAAATCAAAAACTTTTGACCAGGCCGGCAGGGGGATATCCTCGAATGATTTATCGGGGGTTACAGTTGCATCCGGATCGTTGCCGCCAGCTGCATTCAATAGGATAGTGGGGGAGCCTAGTGCATTGTTAATTGCTTCATGGCATGACTTAAGGCTGGCTGGATCCATTGCGTCACAACTGAAGAATTGCGCATTACCGCTAGATTCTGTGATCGTTTTGACACACTTCTCACCACGCTCGGCATTGCGTCCTAATACTGCGATTTTTGCCCCTGCTTCTGCCATGGCAGCAGCACACGCCCCGCCCAGAGCGCCGGTAGCGCCAATGACCACGGCAACATCATCAGAAAGTTCAAACATACTCATGAGTGCAGAGAGCATGCGTGATGTATTAGTGGTCGAAAAGAAAATAACTATTGGCGATCGGTCGTTAGCCAGTTAGCTTTCGCCTAGATGAGTGATTTGACTCAGCCTGAGGTAGTAATTACGCACGAAAGTGACCTCGATGGATTTGTGTCCGGGCATCTCCTGAGACGTTTGGCCAACCATTTATTTAATCAAAANACCAAACTACAAGCGTGGAATTATACCAATTTCGAAAAACGNCCTTTAAGGGAAAAGTGTGCTTGGGTGTGTGACTTAAATTTCTGCAAACGGATGGATCTTGAGANCTGGATGGTGGTAGACCATCACCAGACTGATCATAAGCCGGAAAACGCAAAATTAATTTTGGACCACTCTAAATCAGCTAGTTTGCTTTGCTATGAACTCTGTAAGGAGCANGGTTTGGGTAACGANAAACTNGATCGTCTTGTTCATTATACCAATGTTGGTGATTTGTACCTTACTGATGATCCGGATTTCACTGAAGCAATTGATTACGGTAGNCTAATTAAGCANTACCTTTTCTGGAATATGGCTAAGCTTATAGATGGGAACCTCGAGGGTTTAATAGATCATCCNCTGTTGAAAGTTATCAAAACTCGGCGAGAAATTGAGAATCCGTTGGGCTTCGACTATGCTAAGTCCAGNCTCACTGAGATTTCAGATACCGTTGCGATGATTGAATCTCCAGTGGGCGACACCAATGCTATTGTGCATCGGGTGCTTGAGGAGAAGGTNACATCTCANCCCGTAATTCTTACTGCNAGTACCTTTAATCGTTCAGTTAGTGTTAGTTTGCGTAGCCGAGGTGGTGAAGCATTACCGATTGCCAAGTTGCTCCAAGGAGGGGGGCACCCAAATGCCTGTGGAGCTACGCTTCCAAAGACAATTCAACGTATCCCTGANGCGGTAAATTATCTCAAAAAAACTTTAAACCCTGATCCANGAGGCGATGGGATTAATAATCTTGGCGATTTNCTGGATGCCTAGTTTTTNGTCAGCCACTCTTTAAGTTGATGTAATGCGGAAGCCCTGTGGCTGAGCAGATTCTTGATCTCTGAATCNAGTTCCCCAAATGAATTGTTAAAGTTCTTCGGNATAAAAAGGGGGTCATAGCCGAAACCATTTACCCCACTGGCAGCCTCAGAAATTTGGCCTTCACATATTCCATTAAAAATTTGGGGCTGTGCGTACTCTCCNATTTTGGCTAGCGCGATGACNCAACGGAATCGNGCCGTGCGNTGGGAGGGTTNTATGCCNTTAAGTTTGNCCAATANTTTGGAATTGTTGGCTTCGTCCGAGCAGTTTTGGTTATTATCGCTGGCATAACGAGCGCTGTATATCCCGGGTTCTCCNTCAAGCGCATCAACTTCCAGTCCTGAATCATCAGCGAGTATCCAGCCCTCAATTTTCNCATTATTTATTTTGAGCCAGTTAACTAAGCTTAGAGCTTTTTTAACNGCGTTGCCTGCAAATGTGTTGGCGTCTTCTACGACTGGGGGTGCGTCAGGAAAATCACGAAGTGATAAGCACAGGTAATCACTNCCCAGAAGTTTCTGGATTTCGTCGGCTTTGTGGNGGTTGTTGCTCGCGATTAGGACTTGAGTGGGCATNAGCNTTTTGTGCCAATACCACTTAATAAATCCTTTATTCCACCTANTGANCCAAGNACNCCAGTTGCTTCGTAAGGTACGTAGACAACTTTATTTTCTTTTCCAGAAGTCATTTCCTTCAGTGATTCCANGTAGCGTATAGCCACGAGATACTGGGCTGTGTCCTTTTGGGTTGAGCCAAGTGCTTCCTGAACCAATTGAATGGCATTGCGCTCTGCCTCCGCAACGCGNATCCGGGCTTGAGCTTCACCGTCTGCGGCAAGNATAGCCGCTTCNCTTTCACCTTCAGCNTGCTTAATTTGGGATTCACGCACACCTTCTGCTTCAAGAATAGCGGCTTGCTTTTCGCCNTCTGCATTNAGAATNGCTGCACGACGGTCACGTTCAGCACGCATTTGTTTTTCCATTGCTTGCTGGATGTCCAATGGGGGGGTTATGTCTTTGAGCTCAACACGGTTAACCTTTACTCCCCATTTGTCAGTGGCCTCATCCATGACCTGACCGAGTTCANTGTTAATTNTATCCCGGGAAGTCAGGCACTCGTCNAGGTCCAGTTTNCCCACAACATTACGCAGGCTGGTTTTACAGAGTTTTTCAATGGCGTCAGGGAGNTTGGCGATTTCGTAAACTGCAGCCCGGACGTCGGTGATTTGAAAATACAACATAGCATCAATCTCGATGGTNACGTTGTCCTTGGTAATGACGTTTTGCTTGGCAAAATCAAAGACCTGCTCCCGAAGGTCAATTGTCTTTTGAGGGGCGGTCATCGTNTATTCNACACCGCTGATATCCACTTTCTTGTAACGCCACTGCATAGNNCGGGGGCTGTCCATGACTGGGATAATGATGTTGAGGCCACTTTCAAGGATACGGTTGNATTTGCCAAATCTTTCAATCACCATGCACTGCGCTTGTTTGACAACCTTTATGCATGTCAGAATAGCTGAAATGACGAACAGTGCTAAAATGGCTGTCAATATAGTTNCTAAATTGCTGGCTAGGATGGGTGTGAGGGAATAATCCATGATTAATTATGTTTTTAGGGGTTTTCGCTTACACTAACCACCGCTTTTGAGCCTTCAATGCGTACTACGGTGGCCAGAGATTCTTCTTCAATGATAATATTTTTATCAGAAATAGCGCGCCAGCTTTCACTGCCAATTTTAATTCGTCCGGTTCCAGCTTGGGGGTCGACTGTTTCGGTAATCCTTCCTTGTTTCCCCACGTAAGTNTCGATNCCACTNACTTNTTCGTCCGGTTTATTTTGCAGCATCTTTAATANAATTGGGCGGATTGCCAAAAGCATAACCACAGTGGTAATGCTGAAACTAGNGAATTGAACGGCTGCACTTGCTTCTTGNTCNGCGAGGATAGCTGCTACAATGCAGCCAAAACCGATCGGGCCAGCAAAAAAGCTGGCAGAAAANATTTCGGCAATAACAAAGATTGCACCAACAATAATCCATATCACCCAGGCTTCCATATTGTGNTGCCCTTACTTAGGCATCCATTTTAATTAAGTCAATCAAGGGTTTTTACGNTTGAGTTTTAATGCTTCAGAATCGGTTTTACGCATTTTTAAATTCAGTAATTCCACGATGACTGCGAAAGCCATGGCGAAATAAATGTAACCTTTTGGGATATGAAAGCCCATGCCTTCGCCAAGTAAAGCGGTTCCGACAAGAATCAGAAAGCTTAATGCGAGCATCTTTATGGTAGGGTTATTCTCCACAAACTCGCCGATCGCTTGCGCNGCGAGCATCATAACCCCCACAGCAATGATAATGGCNATTACCATTACAGGAACATCCTTAGCCATGCCAACGGCGGTGATAACAGAGTCTAGTGAGAACACAATATCTAGGATAGCAATCTGAGCCAGCACCGATCCGTAGGTTGCTGTTGCGGTTGACTGATTTGCTTCTTTTTTTCCTGACAGGGAATGATGAATTTCNTGGGTAGATTTCCAGATGAGAAATAGCCCGCCAAANAGAAGGATTAGGTCTCGACCAGAAAATCCATGACCCGCTATTTCAAAAATATTTTTTGTTAGGCCCATTACCCAACTGATAGAGAGGAGTAATAAAATACGCAGGATCATAGCCAATGCGAGNCCTTTAATGCGGGCTTTCTTTTGTTGGTGTTCTGGCAGTCGGTCGACGAGAATGCTGATGAAGATGATGTTGTCGATGCCTAGCACGATCTCCAGCATCGTGAGTGTGAACAGTGCTATCCAAGCTTCAGGTGATGTAATCCATTCCATAATGATCTTCCTAAGCGTCGGGAAATTGAGTTTCTGAGAATCATTTTATTGGACAACCTTAGATTACTGACAATCGACCATTGCAGCAGACGGTACTTTTTACCATTATCCCCGCCCGATGTCACAAATGCGTCGACAATATCCATTTCACTTAATTGAACCAAAATGGCAGGNATACTGGNATAGTCAGGAGACTTTTCGTGCNTTNAACCCTGGTGAGCAGCCAGCGGAAGATCATCCTTTTGCCATNCGTCATAAAAANAAAGAACCTGAGGCANTAGAGAAATATTATATATTNNANATGTTTCCTTACCCNTCGGGCGCNNGTTTGCATGTNGGGCACCCTGAGGGTTATACGGCAACCGATATGCTNGCCCGTTATCAGCGTATGAAAGGTAAGCATGTGCTTCATCCTATGGGNTGGGATGCTTTTGGTTTGCCTGCTGAACAATACGCAATCAAGACGGGGCAACATCCGCGACAGACGACGGAGNAAAACGTTACAAACTTTAAACGTCAGATAAAAAGCCTTGGGTTTAGTTACGATTGGAGCCGAGAGGTNAATACGACCGAGCCAGGNTATTTCAAATGGAGTCAATGGATTTTTCTACAGCTTTATAATTCATGGTTTAATCCAGCGACAAATAAGGCAGAACCAGTTGATACAATGGAGTTTCCCGATGAAATTGTTTCAGATGAAGCCAAGCGTGAATATTTGGATGAACGGCGGTTGGCATATGTTTCGAACGCCCCAGTTAATTGGTGTCCGGAATTGGGGACGGTGTTGGCTAACGAAGAGGTTGTTGACGGTAAAAGTGAAGTGGGTGGTCATCCCGTTGTTCGAAAGCCGATGCGTCAATGGATGCTGCGAATAACTGCTTTTGCACAGCGGTTGTTGGACGATCTGGAAACCATCGATTGGAGTGATTCACTCAAGGAAATGCAAAGAAACTGGATTGGCCGTAGTGAAGGAGCTGGAGTATTATTCAGGGTGGATGGTGTCGATGAGGAAATAGAAGTCTTCACTACGCGGCCTGACACTTTATTTGGTGCGACTTACATGGTGCTTTCCCCGGAACATGAGTTGGTTGATGCATTAACTTCAAAAGACCAACTTTCAGCTGTGGTTGAATACCGTGATGCAGCATCACGGAAAAGTGATCTCGAGAGAACTGAATTAGCAAAGGAAAAAACGGGTGTATTTACGGGTGCCTATGCTGTTAATCCCGTTAATCAGGAGAAGGTGCCAATATGGATTGCAGACTATGTGCTTTCTACTTATGGCACTGGTGCAATCATGGCAGTGCCCGCACATGACGAGCGAGATTTAGAGTTCGCCCAGAAGTTTGATCTACCTGTTCGAGTGGTTGTGCAAGCGCCTGAGGGTGAAGAATCNTTAGGGTATACAGGGGCTGGAGAGAGTATTGAAAGTGGGTTTCTTAATGGGTTAGGGACTGCTGAGGCTAAGAAGAGGATTGTTGATTGGCTTGAGGAAAAAAGAAAAGGCAAGCGTACGATTAATTTTAAACTTCGGGATTGGCTGTTTAGTCGGCAGCGTTATTGGGGGGAGCCTTTTCCAATAATATGGCGACATGGTCGTCATGAGGCGCTTCAGGAAAGTGAACTTCCTTTGCTTCCGCCAGAGCTCGATGATTACAAGCCTACAGTAGAGGGTGAGCCACCCTTGGCGCGTGCAGTCGATTGGGTAAATTTGGCTGATGGTGCTACACGCGAAACCAATACGATGCCTCAGTGGGCAGGAAGTTGCTGGTATTACCTTCGTTATCTAGATGCTCAAAATGATGAATGCTTCGCAGGTAAGGAGGCGGAGAAGTATTGGATGAACGTCGACTTATACGTAGGAGGCGCAGAACACGCAGTGTTACACCTTCTCTACGCGCGTTTTTGGCATAAGGTGATGTATGACCTCGGTCATGTGTCAACTTCAGAGCCGTTCCAGAAGCTTGTGAATCAAGGTATTATTCTCGGGGAAGATGGGCAAAAGATGAGCAAGAGTCGCGGTAACGTGGTGAATCCCGATGTTGTTCTCGCTGAGTATGGTGCGGACGCATTCCGATTGTACGAAATGTTTATGGGGCCGTTGGAAATGATGAAGCCCTGGAGTACACAGGGAGTAGAGGGCGTGTATCGTTTTCTTGGCCGTGTATGGAGGTTGTATATCGACGAAGGAAGCTACAAAGACTATGAGCAGGCAGTTACAATTGATCCGGGGCAGGCCGAATTAATGCTATCTGATTTAAAACTGCATTCGGCCGTGAACGATTCTGAGCCTACTANCGAGCAATTAAAGGTTCTTCATGCTGCCATCAAGAAGGTAACGGATGACTTAGATGGTATGAGATTTAATACGGCTATTTCTGCCCTTATGGTTTTTGTTAACGAAGCTTCCAAATGGGAATCACGTCCGCGCTCTGTGCTAAGCGTCTTTCTCGAATTACTTAACCCATTCGCCCCGCATCTTGCTGAGGATCTTGCGGCACGNATGAGTGAGAGGCCGGGTAATACCNTNGCATACCAACCGTGGCCAAAATATGAAGAATCCTATCTTGTGGAGNAAGNTNTCGAATTTCCAGTNCAGGTAAACGGTAAATTACGTGGTCATATAACAATTACACCTGATACATCCAAAGAGGAAATTGAGAATTTGGCCCTAAAGTGTGAGAAAATTCAGAAATTTATTTCTAAAAAAGAGTTAAAGAAAATCATCGTAGTGCCGAATAGGCTCGTGAATATTGCAGTCAAATAGGGAATCTGTTATGTTTTTGCATGCACTATTTCACGCCACAAGAGCTTCGTGTGCTCATTGCGGTGTTAGCTTTATTGACCACAGGGTTGGTGGTTCAGGAATTGCGAGATGCTGGTTTGGAAAATGTGGCCGGNAGTAAACCTGTCGCGAAAGAATGATGTACAAGCAAAGTTACGACGAAGTGCTCGAAGAGATAATTTCGGTTGATCCNAGGTATCAACGGGATGCTTATCATTTTGTGCGAGAGGGTTTGGACTATACGCAACAGTCCATTTCGAAGCAGGAAAANGGAGTAGTGCGCCACATCAGCGGGCAAGAATTATTAGGAGGGATGCGCGAGCATGCGCTTGAACAGTATGGGCCCATGACTTTATTAGTGTTAGATGAATGGGGNNTTAAAAGCTGTGAGGATTTTGGTGAAATTGTATTTAATATGGTTGAGCACAATCTATTNGCTAAGACGTCTGAAGATTCTCGCGAGGACTTTAAGGNAGGATATGATTTCAAGGATGCCTTTCGTAAACCTTTNCTTCCAGCCCAAACACCCCAGCAGTCAAATGATTCGGCCCAACGNAACAACACTCCCGTTTCCNGTTCAGATCCTGACCGCTCTGGTAAAACTTCTAAGCCAGAGTCATCGGACAAGCAATAAGCTCGTTGTTTTTTGCCTTCTGAGCTATTTCTAGTGGACCGATNTTTTTATGTCTATTTCTCATNTAAATGCGGCTGATGATACGCGTTTGGTTACGCTAGATAACGGACTGACAATAATTGTCAGAGAGGATCACAGCGCGCCCGTGGTATCAGTTCAAGCTTGGGCTAAGACCGGTAGTATTCACGAGGGTGAGTGGCTTGGAGCGGGCCTTTCTCACATTCTTGAACACATGCTCTTTAAGGGTACAGAATCACGAGGAGTAGGGCGGATTGATCAGGAGGTGCAGGAAGTTGGCGGTTATATGAACGCATACACATCCTTTGATCGTACTGTGTATTACATTGATGCGCCAAATACCGGTGCGCGTGTGGCGATTGATATATTATGTGATATTATGCAGCACGCTACATTGCCCGAAAGTGAGCTAGCAAAAGAGCTTGATGTTATACGTCGTGAAATTGACATGGGACAGGATGATCCGGGAAGACGAGCCAGTAGACGCCTTTTTGAAACGGCCTACGCAATTAGTCCGTATCGTCATACGGTCATCGGTTATCCCGATATTTTTAATGAGCTTAATAGGGATGATATTGTAGGCTACTACCGGGCCCGCTATATTCCTGGTAACATTTTTTNTGTAGTTGTCGGCGATGTGTGTGCGGATGACGTTCTAGAACAGGTTTCATCTGCTTTTGCGACGAACAAGAATAAACCTTTGCCGCCGCTGCTTTTGCCCGAAGAACCGCGTCAAACTTCCTCGCGGGAGGTTATTGAGGGTGCGGCAATANNGTTGGGGTATTTACATTATGCCTGGCANATACCTGACGTTCGGCATCATGATCTTCCGGCTCTTGATGTATTGGCAACACTCCTCGGTAGTGGTCGTTCGAGTCGCTTATATCAGAATGTAAGAGAGGGTAAAGGACTTGTAAACACAGCCGATGCTTGGACTTACACTCCCGCAGGAAACGGGCTTTTCGGTATGAGTGCTGTGGTTAATTCTGATAAGTTTAATGCTGCACGGAAGGCATTGATTGAGGAAATGGAAAATCTAAAGTCGGGGTTTGTCGATGCAGCTGANTTGGAGAAGGTGGTTAAGCAATTTGTTTCAGGAACACTCGCAACTCGCAAGACGATGGAAGGCCAGGCACAAAATCTTGGTGATTGTTGGATCTCAGTAAATGATCTGGATTTTTCAGATCGATATCTTGATAAAGTAAAGCATATTAGCGCAGATGACGTTAATCGGGTTGCCAATAAATATTTAGATTTAGACAGTCGAACGCTTTACGCACTCGTGCCCGGCGATGCAGTGCCNGTTAAAAATGGGACGAAAGNTTNTTATGCAAGTACNTCGATAGAAAAAATTGAGTTTTCCAATGGCCTCAAGGTGCTTNTAAAAGAAGACCACCGTCTTCCATTTGTNCAAATGCGGGCAATGTTTCAGGGNGGAGTNTTATCTGAGAAAATAGCTAACTGCGGANTTACTCAGCTGATGGCAAAACTTCTAGTCAAAGGTACGACTCGTCAAACGGGACAGCAAATTGCAGAGGAAATAGAAAGCGTTGGTGGAGGTATAGACGCCTATGGAGGTAATAATTCTTTCGGGGTAACGCTGGAGGTCATGAGCGATGACCGCATCCTGGGTGTCAATATGTTGGCAGATGTCCTCCATAATCCTTCCTTTCCTGGTGAGGCACTGGAGCGCCAGCGGGAAGTGCAACTGGCTGCCCTAAGAGCTCAGGATGATAAGCTGTTGCAAAAAACCTTTCGACTAATGAGGGAGAACTTATTCGGTGGGCACGGATACGGGTTGGACGCTTTGGGTACGCAGGATTCGGTAGCCAATTTGGATTTAGGTTCAGTGACTGGTTTGCATAAGCAACTGGCGGTGCCGAATAATTCAGTCATAGCTATTTTTGGAGATATTAAAATATCTGAAATTAGGTCTGAATTAGAAAGGGCGTTTGGGTTATGGACTGAAGGAAGTCAATTTAAGGTTCCAAATTTACTGTATGGAACTGATGGGATTAGGCGGGTTGCAAATCAGGCTGACAAAGAGCAGGCTGTAGTTGTTTTAGGATATCGGGGTTGCACCTTCTTCGATGAAGACCGATACGCATTGGAACTTTTAAGTGAAGCGTGCAGTGACTTGGGCAGTCGCTTATTCATGAGAATACGTGAAGAGTTAGGTTTGGCATACTATGTGGGGGCNCAAAGTCAGCCGGGGCTTACTCCGGGATACTTTTCGTTTTATGCAGGCACTTCACCAGAGCATCTTGAGCAAGTGGAGGAGGAATTGCTAAAACAATCAGCTAAGTTGTCTAGTGAAGGCCTCAGCGAAGAGGAGATAAAGCGGTGCAAAGCTAAGATGATCGGTCAGCGTAAGATTGCCAGGCAGGATTTAGGAGGTTTAGCAATGGCAGCTGGTTTAGATGAGCTCTATGGGCTCGGTTTTGATTCGAGCGATTATGATGAGGAAAAGATAATGAAAATAACCGCAGCCGAAGTACAAGCTGTGGCTGATAAATATTTAACTCCCGAGCATTATGTTTTGGCAGTAACTCATCCCTAGGTCAAGGGGTTGACTGCGGCTCGCCTCTGTGCATGATTTGACGCATGCAACCAAAACTATCTTGTATTTTAAAAGTGACGACCGCAGTTGCTTTACTCCTTATTATGAATGCTTGCACATCAATTTCCGGGCCGAGTACAGGCTCAGTAGAAAAAGCTGNTTTCGGTAGTACTAAAGCTGGTGAGGCCACAGAAATTTACACTTTGAAAAATCCCAATGGGCTTGTTGCCAAGGTTACTACCTATGGGGCTACGCTGGTAGAACTACATGTGCCGGACAAGGGTGGCAAGATGGTCGATGTAGTTAATGGCTTCGATAACGTTTCTGGTTATGAGGGCGACGGCAATCAATACTTTGGTTGCACCACTGGTCGTGTTTGTAATCGTATTGCNAAGGGAAAGTTTACCCTCGATGGCAAGGAATACACCCTTGCCACGAACAACGATCCCAATCATTTGCATGGGGGTGGCGATAAGGCAATTAGTAAGCAGGTATGGAAGGCCAATCCGGTAGATGGCCAAGCTGCAGTTGTTTTTACTCTCACTAGTCCAGACGGNGAGGAGGGGTATCCGGGTAACCTCAATATGAAGGTGACCTACATTCTAACTGATGCAAATGAATTGCGCATAGATTATGAAGCAACCACCGACAAGGCTACGCCCGTAAATCTAACCAATCATGCTTATTTCAATCTAGGTGGTGCTGGTAGTGGCACTATTTTGAATCATGAACTGAAAATTAATGCAGATCATTTTACACCTGTGGATGATACACTCATTCCTACCGGAAAGATTGAGCCAGTGGCCGGTACGGAGCTGGACTTTCGCAGCTCGCAAGTGATTGGTGCTCGCATTCCAGATAAGATAGCCGCCAAAACCGAGGATGCTAAGACCCCGACACTGGGATATGATCATAATTTTGTTTTAAACGGCCAGTCTGGCAAACAAAGAATGGCAGCAAGGTTGAAAGATCCAAAGAGCGGACGAGTAATGGAGATTTATACTGATCAGGTGGCTATTCAGTTTTATAGTGGGAATTTCCTGAACAACCAGACGGGAAAGGGTGGCAAGAAGTATCCTTTCCGCGGGGCTCTATGTTTAGAGACTCAGCATAATCCCGACTCGGTGAATCACCCTAATTTTCCTAGCACTATCCTCAGGCCGGGAGACACGTATAAAACGACAACTGTGCATAAGTTTAGCGCTGAATAATAGTCTTCTATTCTTAAAGCGTTTGAATCTACTTGCCGACCCACATAGGTGAGGTCAATATCTGTGCGTCAGGGCCCATGGAATGCGGGCTTGCAAACCCCGCCAGGGCCGGAAGGCAGCAACGGTAGCTTGATCTGCATCTGCCGTGGTCACCCTGGCCTGTTTTTATTTTCCCAACCAAAATTATATAGTGTCTTATAAGGTTTTAGCTCGAAAATATCGTCCTCAGCGTTTTGCCGACGTGGTTGGGCAGGAGCATGTAACTCAGACATTGACCAATGCAATCAACTCAGAGCGTGTTGCTCATGCCTACCTCTTTAGTGGCCCAAGAGGCACCGGTAAAACGACAATAGCAAGAATCTTTGCCAAGGCATTAAATGCAACTGACGGTCCTACAGCTGATTTCAAAAATGAGGATGAGCGTTGTATTGAGATATCTGAAGGCCGTTCACTTGATGTTTTAGAAATTGATGGTGCGAGTAATAATGGGGTGGAGCAAGTTCGGGAGTTGCGTGACACGGCACCCTATGCTCCGGCAGCTTGCCGCTTCAAGATATACATCATTGATGAAGTACACATGCTGACGACCGCTGCGTTTAATGCACTATTAAAAACGCTCGAAGAGCCTCCCGCTCACGTGAAATTTCTCTTCGCTACAACCGAACCCGAAAAGGTATTGCCAACGATTCTTTCGCGTTGTCAAAGGTTTGATTTACGCCGTCTTTCTGTATCACAGATAGCTTCGCATTTGGATTACGTTTCCAAGCAGGAGGGGGTAAGTATAGAGGCTCCCGCCCTACAAGCAATTGCACGCGGGGCTGATGGAGGGATGAGGGATGCGGAAAGTACTCTGGATCAACTAATCAGTTTTTGCGGTGAAAAGATTGAGGAACAAGATGTTTTATCTATGTTTGGGATGAGCTCTCAAGATCAGATTATTTCTTTGTCCACGGCTATATTGCAAGGAGAAGCTCAATCAGTGCTCAGCGAATTTAGTGACCTCGTAAAGTCGGGAAAGGAATTGCCTCGTCTGGTAGGAGATTTGCTAAGTCACTTCAGGAATTTAATGATTTTTCAAATTTCGAAGGGTGATCTTAGTGTGCTGGAAGTATCTGAAACAGAAAGGGATGCGCTGTCTGCGCAATCCCAGCTAGTTGATCCCGCGGCTACTACTCGCGTTCTTGAGGCCCTTACTGATTGTGAAATACGATTACGTAACGCTGCCTCAAAAAGGATTCTGGTTGAAGTAAGTCTAATAAAAGCGATCGATTCGGTGCGGGCGATGAGCTTAAATGATGTATTAGATAAGCTTCAGCAATTGAAGGAAGTATCGCCAGCTAACGAAATACCCGATGATCAAAAGGATTCGGCAATTTCAAAAATTAAGCCGGTTGATATCAAAACACCGCCGACCGTTCAGAAAGGCTCACAGGAAACACAACAAGTGGCTGAAGAGAAAAAGACTGAAATTCCGGTAAATGATGATTTAAGGGAGCTTTGGGCCAAAATGATGGAGTCACTGGGTGTTTTTTCACGAGCCTATTTTCAGGAAGCCTTTTTAAATTCTTATAAGGATGGCATCGTGAGCATTGGGTTTCCAGAGGAATTTGCTCCACAAATGGAGCTTGCGGACACTCGTGACATTAACCGTACTTTAATTGATGCACTTTCCGAATCTGGAAGAGAGGTCAGAAGCATTAAATATGCGGTTGCTGAAAGGCCGAAGGATTGGGTGCCTTTATTAGTAGGGCAAACAGGATCTAATATGGAATCTAACGCTGATTCCGCATCAACTAAAATTCCAGAAGGACCGGTTGATATGGATGAGTTTAAGAATGATCCACTCATAAAAAAAGCGTTGGATGTTTTTAAGGGGCAAATTGTAGATGTGCGAACCTAGATAAAGGATTTTTATGGCAAGTATTAATAAATTGATGAAACAGGCCATGCGCGCGCAGCAGCAGGCGCAGGAAGTGGAAGAGGCAATGGCGAATCGAACAGTTGAAGCCAGTAGCGGTGGTGGTGCTGTGAAAGTTGTTGCGACCTGTAAAGGTAAGCTGACTTCGATTAAAATTGATCGTGAAGCGGTGGATCCTGAGGATATTGAGTCACTGGAGGACATGGTGCTACTGGCAGTAAACAATGCCGTTGATGAAGGTCAAAAGATTCAGACTGAGGAGATGAGTAAGGTTACGTCTGGTTTCAATTTGCCTGGATTGGGCTAGCAAATGTCTATATTACCCGAACCGGTGGCAGTTTTAATTGCTGCGCTGGGAAGACTTCCTGGGATTGGTCCGCGATCAGCAGAACGATTGGCTCTACATTTAGTTCAGAGTGACTCGGTTTCAATTGAATGCCTTGCNGAATCTCTGCTGGATGCCAAGAAGCGCGTGGGCTTCTGTAATATTTGCGGTGGATTGACTGAGCAACAGCCTTGTGTGATTTGCTCTGGAAATAGGAGGGACCCATCCTTAATTTGTGTGGTAGAAACAGCTGTTGATGTCATCAACATCGAAAAGTCNGGNGCTTTTTCGGGCCGTTTTCATGTGCTGGGAGGAAAAATTTCTCCACTCAATGGTGTNGGGCCAGAGGATCTTCGCATATCCGAGTTAGAGTCGCGACTGCATGAAGTTGAGGAAATTATATTGGCGTTGGGAACTGACGTAGAGGGTGATGCCACCAGTAATTATCTTGCCCAAAGACTGTCGGTCAAAGATTTGGTCGTAACCAGGATTGCTCATGGTATTCCGGCGGGAACTGGTTTGGAATTTGCTGATGATTTAACGCTGACTAGAGCTATGGAAGGTCGNCGTGAGATAAAATGATTGAGGCAGTTGCATTCGATATAGGTAAAGTTTTATTGGATTTTGACTATTCAATTTTTGTTNAAAAGATGGCAAAAAAGAGCCGGTGTAACGAAGTGGATTTGAATGTTTATTTGAATCAGTCNCCNCTACTTGCNNAATACGAATCGGGGTTTTTGAGTTCTTTTGAATTTTTTGAGCGAGTAAGGAAAGAAACAGGCTTTGTGGGTAGTGAGGCTGATTTCGCAAAGTTGTTTGAGGATATTTTCACCCCAATATCAGGGATGATTGATATTCATCAGAAGATAGCAAATTCAGGGATTCGAACATACACTTTTTCAAATACTAACGAAATGGCAGTTAGATATATTTCAAGAAATTACGGATTTTGGAGTAATTTCAGCGATCATGTTTTGTCTCACAAAGTAGGTGCGTTAAAACCTCAGTCAAAAATATATGAGGTATTGGAGGAGATTTCTGGCTTGCAGGGAGCAAAGATAGCCTATGTGGACGATCTTCCCTTAAACTGTAAGGCAGGTCGTGATAGGGGCTGGCAGGTTTGCTGTCATACAGACCCTGAGAGTTCCTATAAATTTTTCAAGGGGTTAGGGTTGCTTAGTCCTTCTTGAGATCCCTACTTAATTTTTTAAAATTTCCCTCCTCACAACATTTGACATAACCCTCGGCTGATTGTTTTAGTTTTTCCCACTCTTGCCGTATATTTTGGGCCTCATTAGGGTTGATTTTAGAATCCGCTGCAGCCTCCGCCACAGTTGAGAGTAGGTCAGCAAATTTTTTTACAACAATGCTGGTGGCAGGAGCAAGGTGTTGGGTTGGAGATCCATTTGTTTCCGAATTTGTGTTTTCCACATAAAAACCATTGGATTTTTCACATAGCCAACGGATTAGTCTTGGGTCGTCTGCAGCTGAAATAAGTGCCACTATTCTGTCTAGGGGATTGGGAATGCCACTGGCTGATCCTGAATCCGGAGATTCTGCCCACTTATAGACAGTAGATGGAGAGAGGTTCATCTGTTCAGCAACATGCTGGACAGATTTATCTTTAAAAACGTCTTTCAATAGGCGGTGCGACCTCATATGGAGTATTCTAGCTTAGGCAGCATAATGGTGGTACTTTAAAATATTCTAAATTTTATAATTAAATAATGGCGTCAATAAAAAAGAGCCGACCAAAAGGTCGGCTCTCATGAATGGAGTTGTAGGTTGATTTACATATGATCGTGACCGTGGTCAGGAGCAGGCTTTTCTTCCTCAGGCACATCGGTAATCAAGCACTCTGTGGTTAGCAAAAGTGCGGCGATTGATGATGCATTCTGTAATGCGGAGCGTGTTACCTTAGCGGGGTCAACTACACCTGCCTTAATGAGGTCGGTATACTTGTCGGCTGCTACGTCATACCCGGTTGTTCCCTTTTTACTTAGAACTTCCTGTACAACGACCGCGCCCTCTACTCCAGCGTTGCTAGCCAGCGCGCGAAGTGGAGCCTCTACAGCATTGCGGACGATGTCCACACCGATTTGCTCATCACCTTCCAATTTGAGTTTATCAATTGCAGGAATAGTTCTGAGCAAGGCAGTTCCTCCACCTGCAACAATACCTTCTTCAACTGCTGCGCGAGTTGCATGTAAGGCGTCCTCAACGCGAGCCTTTTTCTCTTTCATCTCTGACTCGGTTGCGGCACCTACGTTAATAACGGCTACACCGCCAGCTAGCTTGGCCAGACGCTCTTGGAGCTTCTCGCGGTCATAATCGCTGGTCGTTTCTTCTATTTGTCTGCGAATCTGGTCGATGCGGCCTTTGATCTCTTTGGCTTTGCCGCCGCCATCAATCAGGATGGTGTTTTCCTTCTCAACAACAATGTTGGCAGCTGTGCCGAGATCGCTGACTTCAATGCCCTCCAGCTTCAATCCAAGATCTTCGGTGATGAATTTTCCGCCAGTGAGGATGGCGATGTCTTCCATCATAGCCTTGCGGCGGTCCCCAAAGCCTGGTGCCTTTACTGCACAGATCTTCAGGGTGCCTCGAATACGATTCACTACGAGAGTTGCGAGTGCTTCGCCTTCAATATCCTCAGCAACCAGCAACAAAGGTTTGTTCCCTGCTGCTACGACTTTTTCTAGGATAGGTTGAATGTCTTTCAGGCTGCTGATTTTCTTCTCATAAAGCAGCACATATGCGTCCTCAAGCTTACACTCTTGGGTATCTGCGTCGGTCATGAAGTAAGGGGAGAGATATCCCTTATCAAACTGCATGCCCTCAACAACCTCAAGTGTGGTCTCAATGGAACGGGCTTCCTCAACAGTGATTGTGCCGTCTTTTCCAACCTGATCCATCGCGTCGGCAATAATTTCTCCGATGCTTGCTTCCCAGTTAGCCGATACAGTCGCTACCTGTTGGATCTCGTCTTTGCTAGTGACCTTTTGAGAGATCTTAGCAAGTTGAGCGATTGCTGCGTCTACTGCTTTCTGTACGCCCCGTTGAATGTGAATTGGACTTGCACCTGCGGTTACACTGCGAAGGCCTTCGCGGTAAATTGCTTCGGCGAGCACAGTTGCCGTGGTTGTTCCGTCACCGGCTACGTCACTAGTTTTGCTCGCAGTTTCGCGAACCATTTGTGCACCCATATTTTCATAGGGGCATTCCAGCTCGATTTCCTTAGCTACTGTAACACCATCTTTGGTGGCAGTGGGGGAACCGAACTTTTTGTCGATGAGTACGTTGCGACCCTTAGGGCCGAGTGTGACTTTGACGGCTTTGGCCAATTTTTCCACCCCGCGAAGGATGTTTTGGCGTGCCTTTTCGTCGAATACGAGTTGTTTGGCTGACATATTTATTCTTTAGTTAAAGGTTTAGATTAGCCGACCACTGCGAGAATATCATCCTGATTAAGGATTTTGTATTCAACGCCGTCGATTTTGATTTCAGTTCCGCCGTACTTGCTAGTTAGTACAATGTCACCCACTTTAACTTCGAACGGTACTTTTTTCCCGTTGTCATCAGTTTTGCCGGTGCCTAAAGCGATTACTTTGCTTTCCTGCGGTTTTTCCTTTGCGGAATCAGGTATAATGATCCCGCCCTTCTTCACTTCTGCTTCCTCTGCAGGTTCCACAAGAATGCGGTCGCCGAGGGGTTTGATTTTGGGTTTAGCCATTTTTATTTCTGTTTATTTTGTTGGTTAGGGTTATGTGATTGAGGGTTCATGGCACTCGCCATGAACAAAATCATTTCTTGTCTTCATCTACCACCTCAGCATCGACAACTGGCCCTTCATCTGAATTCTCAGAGCCTTTATCTTCTTTTGCTTCAGTGTTTTTAGCTTCCTCGTCTTCTTCTGTAGTAGCTTGATAGGCTTCTCCAGCAGCTGCCTGCATGGCTTCGTTTACCTTATCTTTAGCACTGTTAATTGCTTCAATGTCGTCGGCCTGAATTTTTTCTTTAAGTTCTTCAAGCGATTTCTCGAGCTTATCCTTAGTGTCATTTGAAAGTTTTTCACCGTTCTCTTTTAAAAACTTTTCTGCCGCGTATGAGGTTGTATCAGCTTCGTTTCTTGCTTCTACTTGCTCTTGGCGTTGTTTATCTGCTTCAGCATTATCCTCAGCTTCTTTCTTCATTTGCTCGATTTCATCTTCTGAAAGACCACTGGAATCTTTGATGGTAATCTTCTGTTCCTTGCCCGTTTTCTTATCCTTGGCACTAACGTGAAGAATTCCATTCGCATCGATATCAAAGCTGACCTCAATTTGAGGCATGCCACGCGGGGCTGGATCAATGCCATCTAGTTTGAAATTTCCAAGTTTTTTGTTGTCATGCGCCATTGGTCGTTCGCCCTGAAAGACCTGTACGTCTACCCCCGGTTGGTTGTCTGCTGCCGTGGAGAAAATCTGTGATTTCTTCGACGGGATTGTCGTATTGCGCTCAATTAGCTTAGTGAAAATACCCCCTTCAGTCTCGATGCCAAGGGAGAGTGGCGTCACGTCTAGAAGCAGCACGCTGTCGAGACCTTCGTCCTTGTTCAGCACACCGCCTTGGATTGCTGCGCCGATGGCCACGACCTCGTCGGGATTCACACCCTGGTTGGGTTGTTTACCAAGTAGAGCGTGCGCCGTTTCCACTACACGCGGCATCCGGGTCATACCGCCGACCAACACGAGCTCATCAATTTCACCAGAGCTCAGGCCTGCGTCTTTCAAACATGCTTTCACTGGTCCCGTGGTTCGCTCAAAGAGATCATCGGTAAGCTGCTCCAGTTTAGCGCGGGTAAGTTCAACTTTGATATGTTTCGGGCCGGATTGATCTGCCGTGATGAATGGCAGGCTAATTTCGTATGTTTGGGAACTCGAAAGGGCAATTTTTGCCTTTTCAGCCTCTTCCTTGATGCGCTGCATTGCGTCCGGCTGGCCATTGAGGTCGATATTGTTCTCGCTTTTGAATTCTGCGACAACCCAGTCAATGATTGCGTTATCCCAATCATCACCACCAAGGTGCGTGTCACCGTTGGTCGCTTTCACCTGAAAGAACTGGTCGCCGATTTCGAGAATCGAAATATCAAACGTGCCGCCACCTAAATCATACACGGCGATTTTCTCATCATCCTTCTTGTCAAGGCCATATGCCAGAGATGCTGCAGTTGGCTCGTTGATGATGCGTAGTACATCAAGGCCCGCAATTTTGCCTGCGTCCTTGGTGGCCTGCCTTTGTGTGTCGTTAAAATAGGCGGGTACTGTGATGACTGCTTGGGTTATTGTTTCGCCTAAGCGCATTTCAGCATCGGCTTTAAGCTTGGCAAGGATCATCGAGGAAATTTCCTGAGGGCTGTAAGCCTTCGTTTCACCGCTGGATTCTACTTCAATGGCGGCGTCGCCGTTTTTGCCGTCTACCACCTTATACGGCATCCGCTTGGTTTCTTCGGCCACTTCCTTGTACTTACGGCCGATAAATCGTTTGGCCGAATAAACCGTGTTGGCCGGATTAGTTACCGCTTGACGCTTCGCGGCATCACCCACTAACCGCTCGCCATCTTTGCCGAACGCCACCACTGAGGGGGTTGTCCGTTTACCTTCGGAATTCTCTAACACCGTTGCTTCACCGCCATCCATTACGGCCATGCAAGAGTTGGTGGTGCCCAAATCGATGCCTAAAATTTTACTCATTTATTCCTTTCAATTGTGCCAGCAAATGAAAAACCAATTATACTTGAGCAAACGCAGTGCCATCCAATAAATGTCTAAAAAATGGGTATAATTGATTTTATATTGTCTATAAGTTGAGTCAAAGAGCCATAATGGCGCAGCGGAGTCTCCGTTTTATTGGTGAAGCGTCTCGTCTGAGAAACCCATTCTTGTTGGCTCGGGATTACGGCTATAGATTTCGGGCAAGTTTATGATCATGCGTTTTATTATTATATTATTCATACAGGTTTTTGCATTGGGAGGGGCAGAAAAGCCCGGCCACATCATCAAAGATCCGCAGGCCAAAAAGATAATAGTAATCAGGGATGAGTTGTTGCAAAAGAAATACGGAGCTCAACTGGCCGCCTACATGCAGGCTTTGAGGCCCGCTGAAGCGATAAACGGAAAGGGTCAAATGCGAATTCGATCAGGCTCTGGCAGGCGCGAAACTGTAGCCGTTCAATTCAAATCCTTCGCAGTTGGAGTGGCGATGGTAAATCAGTACATCACTTCTCGTGGAACTTTAACTATTAGCCAACAAATGGGGCAGGCTACCCAATATAGGTGGCAAGAATCGGGAAAGAAGGAGGTATTAATTAAAGTAACTGATGCCAACATTTCTTTTGCCGGTTCAGANTTTTTGATGGTTGATCTCGGTTTGGAAATGTTGCGTTGGCCAAATCAAAATATGGTTGAAAGAAAATTACGTAGAGGCGAATTGTGCAGTGTATTGGTGAGTCGACCGGGGAAGGAAGCTCAAGGAGCTTACAGCAAAGTCATTAGTTGGGTAGATGAGGATTCTATGGGAATAGTGCGAGCTGAATTATATGATTCGAAAAATAAACTCTTTAAAATTTTTGAGCCCAAATCCTTCAAAAAAATAAATGGTCAATGGCATCTTAAGGAAATGGAGATGCGTAATGATCAGTTAAATAGTCGTACATCAATTGTCTTTGACTTGGATAAGTCCTCAAATTCAAACTAAAACTGAACTCTAACTTTGGCTGATGTCCTAATTGGAGGTCTGTTTGAGTGAGGCGTTTACTAGGGCGCTATATACCGCTAATTTTATTTCTGAAGCGATTAAGAGATCTGGGTTGCGTGATTTAGTCCATGCTTGAATACGCATGTCTGAAATGACATCTGGAGATTCCTTTGAAGGTTTAACTGATACCCTTACATGACGAGTGTTTATGCGTGCTGTAAAAACATTTTTAGTTACTTCTTCGTCTGCTACAGGGAGTCTTTTTTCCTCGGTGATTGTGCCTAGCGTGCTTAGGGTAGCCCGGACCGCAGCTTCGACGTCTGCAGTGGGTCTATCAAATTGAGCGTCCAATGTATTCGTTCTGCCTGGTATTAATGTAAACTTGGACTTGTCATCTAAGGTGTCAAAGTTGCAACCTGAACCAACGAGCAAGGTTATTGCGATTAGGAAAAGTGATTGTAAAGTCCTCATTGAAATCTGATTAAAACGATACTTTCTACTCCTAACAACAGCGAACCATTCACAATATAAATTTAACCTGTCAGTAACCTTGTTCGACAGTCGTTTCGGATTCTGGGAAACCCGATTTAGTTAACTAAGGTAATGCCTCGATGAGGGTGGTTTTTCCGTTGATAAAATGAAAGTGAATCTTGGTGCATATTGTATTGTTGCTGGCGCGGCGGACTCTCATGTTTCGATAGGCATAGATCCGGCCTTCAATGATCTCGTCAGGGTTTCCGAAATCTTCAATTATTTTCGTATAATACTTGTTAGCATAAACTAGATCGACCCTTTTTTCGATGTCCTGCCTAACGGTTGAAGTGCCTGTTTCCCCAATCGACCAAAGAATGGCTCGGGCGGGTAATAGCCCGGGAATGGGGGGAGGGCTGTTTGTGGATGCGGTTTTTACCGGAGGGTTTGGGGGAGGTTTATTAGTTGTACTATTTGAGGGATTTACCAATTGGGCCGATTGGTTCGGTGGAGGAATAACCGAGAGCATTTTTCCTTCACGATTCCAGATTGTTCGTTTAACTACTTTCCAGTCGGAGTACACTTGCTCCTGTGATCTAAGCCCAGTTTCGTTCCAGTAGAGGGTTATAGTACCCGAGCCCTCTATATACTGGCCTGATAATTTACCGCTATAGTCATAACTGTACGCTTTTTTGAGGGATCCGTTATAATAGGTTTCTTTGAGAGCCAGTTTTCCATTCATATGCCAAATAGATCGGTTGCCATGTCGGACTCCATTCTCAAAAGAGGTCTTTTCCCATAGTGAGCCATCATTGAATTTGGCATAAGCTGTTCCAGTAAATGGTTTGTTCCAGTTTTTGATGTAATGAAGTGAATCACTACGATGCTCCACATTGTCTAAAAGAATTTTTTTGTTAAATTTCTGGTTCCATACAATTAGGGATATGACAACTGTTAACGCCATTAATGTCCATACCCAGACTCTCTTCCAATCTCGCTTTGGTGATCTAATGCTTTTCTTTGAAGTTATGAATTGAGCGTTTGGTTGGGCGGGCCCGTTTTTGCTCCGATTCATTGATTCAGCCAGTCGTTGTTCGCGTATNGCAAAAGCCCTTTCAGTCAGGCCGTCAATCTGGTCTAGTGTCACCCATTCACGGCCGCCATCTGGCCACGCAATATCCCACGCTTGCAGTTTGCCTTCGGCTATCAACTGGCAAGCTTGATCGTAANTGTAAGGACCTAGATGGGCTCCGTCGCGATTAACAAGAATGTTCAATGGTAACTTTTCATCTCCTNGCAGGNAGCGGTAGGTTATGNCAGAAGGTGGGAGGTTTCCAGAAAATAGATTTTTCTGNCGAGCCCGCNTAATNAGATAACGCGATGATGTATCCCTGCAATCTTGTGGTGTNTTCGGTGTTGCCTTCTTGTTGGTAGATTTGGTGAAGGTTACCGCAAATTCTGAGTAAAATACGCCTCGGGCTGGCTGGCAGTAAAAATGACTCGTGGAATTCGTATCCTGATTGTTTTAAATATTTGATNCAATCAGTTTTGGTTAGAGAACGTCCCAANTTGAATGCGTCGATGTAGAGCTCTTGTCGTGGGTTTTGATATCGGCATAGAAAGTGTCCCGGCAGGCCAATTCCAGTTACGGGGAGTCCAAGGCGGCGGCAAATTAACAGATAGATGATNCAAAGTGAAATTGGATTGCCGTAACGNTTGTCGATTACGCAGTTTAGGTAACTATTTTCCTTTGCATAAAAATCTTCTTCATTTCCCCGATACCCCAAATTTTTNAAAATAAAGCGATTGATTGTAGCTACAATTCCCTCGGTTTCGGATCCAAAATCGATTTGTTGCATCAGGTCATGTGCGTAGTCATCTAAAATGGCGCTGTAGCCATCAGGGTTAATTCTCGGATATGATGTACGGGCTAGTAGCCAGCAAGCTTCCTCTAAGTCGAATGAATCACCTTGGTTTAGGCAAAAAGCNTGAAATTTTGTGTCTGCCTCTAGTTCTTCAAAATGATATATTATTTGCTGTGTTCGGTGCCTAATTAGGGGATTTTCATCTAGGGAGAATTTGCTCAACCACTGGCTAGTTTTTGGGCCATATGAAATGATTTCTTTCCGAACTGCTTCGAAAACAGTTTCATTTTCGTCGGCTAAAAGGGAAATTAGCGCGGATTTTTTGCTTTCTGCCAGTTTTGACATCAAATCCTTTATATTGGACTATTTTCTCATGAAAAGATGGAGTTTGCAACAATATGGCCGAAATCCTAAATATAAAATCCTAAACATAAAGTGAAGTATGATTAGTTTTTTTAATAATTAGAATAAGAAAATATTCTTAGGTTGCTCAAAATTTTTCCATGAATATACTCACCGACCATTTTTGAAAAACTGTATTTGGCAAATTTATAACTATTAAATGAGCAGAAACACACGCATAGGGTTTCCTGAGAAGCAGGGTCTTTATGATCCGAGNAACGAGAAGGACAGTTGCGGTGTTGGCTTTGTGGCAAACTTGAACGGAGAGCCGACACATCAGAATGTGCTCGATGCCCTTGAGATGCTGGGCAAAATGGAGCATCGCGGCGGGTGCGGTTGTGAGCCCAATACCGGCGATGGTGCAGGTATCTTGGTCGGTCTGCCGGAGGGCTTTTTGCGGACGGTGGCGAAACAGGACCTTGGTGTGAACTTGCCCGAGAAGGGGCGGTTTGGTGCGGGGCTGGTGTTCTTGCCGAAGCTTGAGGTGGAGCGGCAGAAGTGCATCTCGGCGGTCGAGGCGATCATAGCCGAGCAGGGTCAGCAATGTTTGGGTTGGCGAGAGGTGCCGACGGAGGCCGAGGCGGCCAAAGTTGGNCCGGCGGCCCGCGCGGCAGAGCCGTACATTATGCAGCTCTTTATCGGCGCGGCTGATGAACTCGAGGGTGATGATTTTGAGCGGCAGCTATATGTGATTCGCAAGCGAGCCAGTCATCAGTTNCGNTTTGATGAATCNATGGAGGAGCGGTTGCTTTTTTACATCTGTAGTCTTTCCACGAAGGTAATGATTTACAAGGGCATGCTTAACACCGAGCAAGTGCTCAAGTATTACGCCGATCTTGCGCGGGATGATTTCACTACGCACTTGGCTATGGTGCATTCGCGTTTCTCGACGAACACTTTCCCAAGTTGGGATCGCGCACAACCGTTCCGCTTCATGAGTCATAATGGTGAGATTAATACGCTGCGCGGCAACGTGAATGCTATGCGATCGCGGCAGGGTACGCTGAAAAGTGATTTGTTTGNCGGTGGTTTGCAAAAACTTTACCCGATTATGGAGCCGGAATGTTCGGACTCGGGTAACTTTGACAATGCGTTGGAGTTTTTGCTGATGAGTGGTCGGACACTGCAGGAAGCAGTGTTGTTAATGGTTCCGGAGGCATGGCAGAAGCATAAACATATGGCGCAGGCCAAGCGCGAATTTTACGAGTACAACAGTTGCATTATGGAACCTTGGGATGGTCCTGCTTCAATTGTATTTACTGACGGTAAATCAATCGGGGCAATTCTTGACCGGAATGGACTGCGTCCGAGTCGTTATTATGAAACGCATGACGGTCGTGTAATTATGGCGAGTGAAGTGGGCACGATCCCGATCGATCCAGCTAACGTGCGTTCCAAGGGGCGCTTGCAGCCGGGCCGTTTGTTCCTTGTGGATTTTGAGCAGGGCCGCATCGTGCCGGATGACGAGATTAAGTCGGAGTTTGCGGCGCAACGTCCGTATGGTGAGTGGATCAAGAATCAGCGGATTGAGTTGGATGATATTGCCGCCGCCGGTCAAGCCGCAGGGTTGGGCGAAGATACATTACTACAGCGGATGCAGGCTTTCGGATTCACCACNGAAACCATGCAGTTCATGTTGTTGCCGCTTGTGCATGANAAACGCGACCCTTTAGGCTCAATGGGTAATGATGCTGCGCTTGCCTGTCTCAGCGACAAGCCGCGAATGATTTANGATTACTTTCGGCAGCTTTTCGCGCAGGTAACCAATCCAGCCATCGATTCGATCCGTGAAGAGGTTATCATGTCGCTCGANTGTTATATTGGGCCGGAGAAGAANCTNCTNGAAACTACAGAGGAACACGCGCGACGGCTCAGGATGCCGCACCCGATTTTGGCCAATGAGGAACTCCACGCGCTCAAAGGCATGAACTACCGTGGTTGGCGTTCGAAGGTCATCGATATTACTTTTCCCCGAAGAGAAGGCATTGGTGGTGTTCGTAAAACACTTGATCGTATCTGTAGNGAGACAGCGCNNGCGATTGAGGAGGGTTATAGTTTAGCTATTCTCAGTGATCGCGCAGTTTCAGATGACCGGGTGCCTGTTAGTACNTTGATGGCNTCTGGGACAGTGCACCATTATCTGGTTAAAAATGCACTGCGGACGCAAATAGGTTTAGTTTTAGAAACAGGTGAAGCGCGAGAAGTGCATCACCATTGTCTTTTAATTGGTTATGGAGCAGATGCTATAAACCCCTATATGGCGTTTGAAGCACTATGGAAATCGCGACGTGAAGGTCTNTGTAATCCTGAAGAGTTTTCTGATGACGCCTCGCTTGTGGCAGCCTATCGAAAAGGGGTTGCCAAAGGCATGCTCAAGGTCATGGCCAAAATGGGGATCTCCACACTGCATTCTTACAAGGGTGCGCAAATCTTTGAGGCAATCGGTTTGCAAGATGAGGTGATTGACCTGTGCTTTGTGGGCACTGCNAGCCGTGTGCAGGGGGTGAATCTTAATGAGCTGGCAGAGGAAATGTTGCGTCGCCACGCGCTAGGTTTTCCGGAACGCAAGGANGANAAAATGGAAACGTTGCCTAATCTGGGCGAATTCCACTGGCGCGCTGAGGGTGAGAAACACATGTGGAATCCGAATTCCATCGCTGCGCTGCAATCCGCTGCCCGCACGAACAATTTTGATTCCTATAAACAATTCTCCGATCACATCAATAACGACGCCAAGGCACGGTGCGCGCTGCGTGGTTTGATGGAATTCAAAGAGGGTGTGAATGGTGGCCCGATTCCGATTGAGGAGGTTGAGTCGGCCAGCGAGATNGTGAAGCGTTTCTGCACCGGCGCGATGAGTTTTGGTTCCATCTCGGCCGAGGCGCATGAGGGCCTCGCGATTGCGATGAACCGTCTCGGAGGTAAGAGTAATACTGGTGAAGGTGGCGAAGATCCTGAGCGGTTTAATCCGTTACCTAATGGGGATTCTAAGCGTTCGGCGATCAAGCAAATTGCTTCCGGACGTTTCGGCGTCACAATTTGGTATCTTACCAACGCTGATGAGTTGCAGATAAAAGTCTCACAGGGGGCTAAGCCGGGTGAAGGAGGAGAGCTTCCAGGGAAAAAAGTTGATGAAACAATCGCGCGTATCCGCCATAGCACGCCGGGCGTGGGTCTGATTAGTCCTCCACCACATCACGATATTTATTCTATTGAGGATCTGGCACAGCTTATCCATGACCTCAAGAATGCCAATCGTGCTTCTCGTGTGAGTGTGAAGCTCGTATCTGAAATGGGTGTTGGTACGATNGCATCGGGTGTAGCCAAAGCTAAGGCCGATCACATTTTGATCTCCGGGGAAACTGGCGGCACAGGGGCATCGCCCTTGACAAGCATCAAGCACGCCGGGCTGCCGTGGGAGCTNGGNATTGCCGANACGCATCAGACGCTGGTGCTTAATGATCTTCGCAGTCGAGTNGTNCTGCAAACNGATGGTGGGCTCAAGACTGGTCGCGATGTAGTCATNGCTGCTTTGCTTGGGGCTGAAGAGATGGGTTTCTCTACTGCACCGCTGATTACTATGGGGTGCATCATGATGCGNAAGTGTCACCTCAATACCTGTCCGGTGGGCGTTGCCACACAAAATAAGGAACTGCGTAAAAAGTTTAATGGTTCACCTGATTACGTGGTGAATTATTTATTTATGGTCGCTGAAGAAGCACGCNAATTGATGGCGCAGTTGGGTTTTCGNACCATTAACGAAATGGTTGGTCGGGTGGAGGTGTTGGAAATGCAAAAGGCCATTGATCATTGGAAGGCAGACGGTATTGACCTCAGTTCCATACTCACACCGATCAAGAAACCGCATGCGGGCGTCGGCACCTACTGCACGCAATCGCAGGATCACGGCCTTGATTTGGCGTTGGACATGGAGCTGCTTAAGCTGGCCAAGCCGGCGCTTGAAAAGGGTAAGGCG
Source organism: Verrucomicrobiales bacterium (assembly GCA_002719595.1). GTDB lineage: Bacteria > Verrucomicrobiota > Verrucomicrobiia > Limisphaerales > UBA1100 > UBA1100. The sequence continues at coordinate 18,470 of PBEJ01000042.1, read as the reverse complement.
GTTGAAATCGAGTTGCCGATCATCAACACCGACCGCACCGTTGGTACCATTCTCAGTAACGAGTTGGCCAAGGCGNACGGCGCAGAGTTGCTTCCGGAAGATACAGTGAAAATTAAGTTCAACGGCTCAGCTGGCCAAAGCCTTGGCGCCTTCCTAGCCAAGGGCGTGAGCATTGAATTGGAAGGTGATGCAAATGATTATGTCGGTAAGGGGTTATCCGGCGGCAAGTTGACCATTTATCCGCCGAAGGTATCCACCTTTGCGCCGGAAGAAAACATCCTGGTTGGCAACGTTTGCTTATACGGTGCCACCGGTGGTAAGGCGTTCTTTCGAGGCCGCGCGGCAGAACGATTCTGCGTACGTAATAGTGGAGCGAGTGCAGTCACCGAAGGGGTGGGTGATCACGGTTGCGAATATATGACCGGCGGGCGCGTGGTGATTCTTGGGCCGACTGGCCGCAATTTTGCTGCGGGCATGAGTGGTGGAGTGGCGTATATTTGGGACCCGGAAAATAGTTTCCCGGCGAATTGTAACATGGAAATGGTCGCGCTTGAGAAGGTTGAGGACGCCGAGGATGTCGCCGAACTACAGGGGCTAATTGAAGAACACGCAGAGCGTACGGGCTCCACGGTGGCAGCCGAAGTATTGGATAACTGGAGCACGGCACTGGGGCAGTTTGTGAAAGTGATGCCCACCGATTATAAACGCGTGTTACTAGAACGAAAACAAGCGGAGAAGGAGTTAGTGGCTTAGAATTCTAGGCCGAAAGGATTTTTTCAAGATGGGTAAACCAACTGGATTCATGGAGTTTGAGCGCGAGGCGGTGCCGTATCGTGATCCCCTTGAGCGGTTGAAAGATTACGACGAGATCAACAGCAAACCCGAGGAGGGCCACCTGCAAACGCAGGGAGCGCGCTGTATGGATTGCGGCGTACCGTTTTGTCAATCTGGCAACGGCTGCCCGATCGACAATCTTATCCCCGAGTGGAACCACTTAGTTTATCAAAAGCGCTGGAAGGAAGCGATTGATCGCCTGCATAAAACGAACAATTTTCCNGAATTTACCGGTCGTGTGTGCCCTGCGCCGTGTGAAGGCTCATGTGTGCTCGGCATTACTAATCCGCCCGTTACCATCAAGAATATNGAAAACACTATTATCAACCGCGCCTTTGACGAAGGCTGGGTGAGGCCTGAGCCTCCCGTCGAGCGTACTGGTAAGAAAATTGCTATTGTCGGTTCTGGNCCTGCTGGCTTGGCTGCAGCCGATCAGCTCAACAAGGTGGGTCACTTGGTGAAAGTGTACGAACGTGCCGATCGGATTGGAGGCCTATTGATGTACGGTATTCCGAATATGAAGCTTGATAAGGATGTAGTAGAGCGTCGAATCAATTTGATGCGCGAGGCTGGCGTGGAGTTTATTACCTGCGCACACGTCGGCAAAAAGGAAGACTTCGAATCTGGCCACATGACGCAGATAATGGAGGAACGGGGTTGCCAGATGCAGTATATCGATCCAAAGGTTTTGCAGCAGGAATTTGACGCTGTGCTGATGGCCACGGGTGCAACCAAGCCGTTTGATCCCACTGGCCGTAATCCTGGCCGTGATCTTAAAGGAATCCATTTTGCTATGGATTTTCTCACGCGCAATACCAAGAGCCTGCTNGATTCCAAGCTCGATGATGACGGGTACATCAGCGCCAAGGACAAACACATAATTGTGATTGGTGGCGGGGATACTGGCGCAGACTGCATTGGCACCTCGTTGCGTCATGGTTGCAAGGACGTNGTAAATTTCGAGTTGCTCGACAAACCACCGGCTGAACGCGCGGACAATAACCCTTGGCCGCAGTGGCCACGAATTTACCGTCTTGATTACTCCCATGAAGAGAACAAGTCAAAAAATGGGGAGGATCCACGTGCGTATCACATTTTGGCAAAAGAGTTTATCGATGATGGTAGTGGCCATATCAAGGCAGTGAAAACAGTTGAGGTTGATTGGTCTAAGCCTGTCGAGGGCGGCGCCCCGTTCATCGAGGTGGAAGGTTCCGAGAAAGAGTGGCCGGCTGATATGGTGTTATTGGCTACTGGCTTCGTTGGTCCCGAGCTGGAGGTTGGACAAATGCTAGGATTAGAGACCCAAAACCCCCGAGGTAATTGGCAGACCTTTATCGGTGAGCACGGCGAATTTACCACCAACGTGGAGGGCGTGTTTGTCGCTGGTGACTGTCGCCGAGGTCAATCGCTCGTTGTTTGGGCTATCAATGAGGGTCGTGGTGCGGCGCGCATTATTGACCAGTATTTGATGGGTTCGAGCCTGTTGCCTGCTCCGGGAGTTACTCAAGGCAGTGCACTGGCGGGNATTTAGCAGATTGCGATTCAGTAAACTTGTGGTAAACTCATCTCTTAAAGCAAACCCCTATATTATTTATGGAAATTGCAAAGCAATTGGCGATATTTTTGGATAACCGTCCGGGTGCGCTNGCTCGTGTTTGTGAAGCTTTCTCTGAAAAGGGCATNAACATTCACGCTTTGGCTACGAGCGATACTGTTGACCACAGCGTGGTGCGGATGGTTGTGGATGATACACAAACAGCTATATGGCTACTTGAGGAAAATGGAGCTATGGTTGTCGAGGATGAGGTTTTGTTGATCGATAGTAATAATAAACCCGGTGGGTTAGCAGAGCTGGCGCGGGCACTGGGCAAAGCTGAAATTAATATTGAATACCTTTATTGTGCAACTGCCCCAAAATCACGGAAAGGGTTACTTGTGCTTCGGGTTGATAATGCATCCAGGGCGTTAGAGGTCCTCAAAAATAACTAATGGAAGTTGCAGAAGTCAAAAAGACGCGTGTCTTGTGTGGGATGAGTGGGGGCGTAGATTCCTCAGCCACAGCTGCGTTGTTGTTGGATCAGGGATACGAGGTGGTTGGCGTTACCTTAAAACTCTGGCCGCAGGATTGTGTATCCCGTGCTGAAGACAAATGTTGTGGGCCCCAAGCAGTGATGGACGCCCGGTCTGTCTGTAATAATTTGGGTATTCGCTATTATCTCATTGATGAAGCGGAAGATTTTCANAAACACGTTATCCGATATTTNGCTGATGAATATAANGCAGGTCGTACACCTAATCCCTGCGTAATGTGTAATGAACATCTCAAGTTTGGCCGCCTCATTGATCGAGCTGACCAACTAGGTGCTGAGAAAATTGCCACCGGACACTTTGCCCGAGTTGAACAGGATGAAGCCACCGGGCGGTATCTCCTTAAACGAGGTCGTGATGAACATAAGGATCAGACCTATTTTCTTTTTTCACTCCGTCAGGATCAGCTTAGTCGCGCCCTATTTCCACTCGGGGAGAAGACCAAGAATGATACGCGTGAGGTTGCGCGTGAGTGCAATCTTAAGACTGCGGACAAAGAGGAAAGCATGGAAATCTGTTTTGTCCCCGATAACGACTATGGTGGTTTTCTACAAAAGGCCGGGTTAGCGGAGAAACATCAGGGAGAAATTGTGGATTTACAGGGTAGGGTGCTGGGGCATCACGATGGGATTGAATTTTATACGGTGGGTCAACGTAAGGGACTTGGCATTAGTGCCCCCAATCCGCTCTATGTTTTGGAGCTGAATGCGAAGGATAATCAAGTTGTGGTTGGGCCTGTGGAGAAGCTTGAGAGCGACAATTTTCAGGTGGAGCGATGTAACTGGATTCCGTTTACTGAGCTTTCCAAGCCCATCGAGGTCACCACCCGGATTCGCTATAATCATTCCGGCACAATAGCTACTGTTGAACCCGGTGAAAATGGTCACGCGATCGTCCATCTCCACGAACCACAACGGGCCATTGCTCCTGGTCAAGCCTGCGTTTTTTATCAGGATGATTTAGTTGTGGGTGGAGGTTGGATAACAAGNTAAGGCGGTCTTTTAAACCCCTCGATGAAGTTCTCATAGAGAACGGCCTATCGCTTTCGGTTGTACTTATCCATTGAATATTTTGCTTTAGCCAATTCGTGTGCACGGGCATCGGGCAGATCATCAACGATCGCGCAATTGCCGGCCAAGGCATTCATCCAATTCTTTTGGGGCCAATCGGCAGGCGGCTGTACCGAACCCTGAATTAGTAAGCCAAACCGATTGCGACGTTGGGCGGCTCCAGAAATCTTCTTACCGTTCCATAATAGGTCGTACAGTTCATGCCCCTCAAAACATTCGCCCGGTTTGGGGCGTCGGCAGCAATCGGCCAGCGTCGTTTCTATTCCGATCGCATTAAAGGCTGTTTGCAATAGTGCGTGTGTGCGACGGTAGCTTTCAGTCGCGGCCAGTTGTGTCCATTCATGGTTGGGTGGAAAACTGAGACTATAGGTCCAGTCATTGACATGGGGAACTAACCCGCCACCTGTACAGCGGCGAATCAAGGGGCGTAATTTTGTGGCAGCTTCTATCTGGTTGATTTTTTGCGAATAGCCAAAAGTGGCGCAGGGTTTGGTCCAATCATAAAAACGCAAGACAGGTTTGCCTAGAGTTGCGGCATTTTCCAGTAGCCCCTCATCAAGAGCCATATTGTAGGCTGGGTCACTGCGGCCACTTACGAGTAACAGCCAATCCATTATGGTGATGTCGGGCAAAGCGGTTGAATTTCGCAGGCAAGGCAATCGGGTTTACGTGCGTCGCATCTGCGGCGGCCGTGCCAAATAATCCAGTGGCTGAAAAGCGTCCAATGTTTGCGCGGGACGAGTTTTATCAAATCTTTCTCGATTTTCTCAGGCGTCTTGGCAGAGGTGATACGGAGTCGGTCGCACAAACGCTTTACGTGCGTGTCCACCACCACCCCTTCGTTGATGTCGAATGCATTGCCAAGGATGACATTGGCGGTCTTGCGCCCTACGCCTGCGAGAGCTACAAGCTCGGGCATGGTTTGGGGGACCTTACCATTGTGGTTTTCGACAAGTGCCCGGCAGGCGTTTTGGATGCTCTTGGCTTTGTTACGAAAAAGCCCAATACGGCGGATGTCGTTTTGCAGTTCTTCCAGTGGCACAGCGGTGTAGTCGGCGGCTTGACGATATTTTTTGAACAAATTCTGCGTGACGATATTTACCTGTTTATCCGTGCATTGTGCGGAAAGAATGGTAGCGACCATTAACTCCAGTGGGTTGTGATAATTCAGTTCGCAGTGAGCGTCGGGGTAGGTTTGCTGCAAGTCAGAGATAATTTGGCCGAGGCGTTCCTTTTTGGCGGCCTGCGATTCGCGAGCCATGGTTAGACCAGCTCCGGTTCTTCAATATACGCGGGACGCGGATGCAGTGGGGTGCCGTCAGGGGCCTCGGGGTATTCGAAAACTTTGCCCTCGAAATTGCGGATGACGACGCGGTCAGCATTATGGCTCAGGACGTAGTTGGGAGCAACGGGCACCTTGCCACCTCCGCCGGGGGCGTCGATAACATATTGAGGCACGGCGTAGCCCGTAGTATGGCCGCGCAATTGCTCCATGATTTCCAGCCCGCGCCGTACGCTGGTGCGCAAATGGGAACTGCCATTGATGAGATCACACTGATACAGGTAGAGAGGCCTTACACGGCACATTAATAACTTTTGTATTAATGCTTTCATTACAGTGGGGTCGTCATTTACCCCCTTGAGTAGAACAGATTGATTTCCAAGGGGGATACCAGCATCGGCTAGGCGGGACAATCCATCGCGAACCTCAGTAGTTAGCTCGCGAGGGTGGTTGGCATGGACGCTGATAAAGAGCGGGTGAAATTCCTTGAGCATGGTACATAGCTCAGGGGTGATCCGTTGAGGCAGGAAAAGGGGTATGCGGCTGCCGATGCGGATGAATTCCACATGCGGAATAGAGCGCAGCTCGGTGAGGAGATGGCGCAACTTGGTATCGTTTAGCAACAGGGCGTCACCGCCCGAGAGCAATACATCGCGCACGGCCGGGGTGCGACGGATATACTCAATCTGTTCCTTATAGTTGGGCCGGAAATCATAACCCAACGCATTGCTAACCAGCCGTGAGCGCGTGCAGTAGCGGCAGTAGGCCGCGCATCGGTCCGTGACCAGAAACAGCACGCGGTCAGGATATCGGTGCACCAATCCGGGCACCGGCGAATGGCCGTCTTCCCCGCAGGGATCGCCCAACTCCCACGGGGCAGTGTAGGTCTCGTCGATATTTGGTAGCATTTGCCGTCGGATGGGGCATTCGAGGTCTTCCGCATCGATGAGATTTAAGAAATGCGGCGTAATCGCCATTGCCAACTTAGTGTCTGCTAATCTTGCCCCATCGATTTCTTTTTGGGATAGATTCGGGATATGCTGTTGCAGCTGCTCCAGCGAGCTGACACGGTTTTTGAGTTGCCAGCGCCAGTTATTCCAATCTTTCTCAGAAATATCATGCCACAAGCCACGGCCTGAAGGGCGAAAAGACTTTAAGCTCTTTAGTAAGCGTTCTTTATGATTTTCCCGATTTGGAGTAAGAAACATTACGTTTATATTATGTAATATGGAACCAACTGTCAATCGGGCTGCGCGGGTGGTGTGGTTTGTTTGGCTCGAGTGTGGTCTGTTTCAGACTCAGAGATTAGGTCTTTTAGGATGGTATCCAAAAGATTTAACTGATTGATTGTATGGTCACGAAATACTCGCAATCTAATAGGCTTTACTTCGAGGTAAGATTCGATGGCCGAATGGTAATCTTGTATTAGTCGGGCGGTTTCAGGCGGAGCATTGACTTGAAGGAATCGGAGTCTATCAAGTAGCGGTCTTAGCTTTTCGGTATGCTTGGTGCGGATTCCTTTTNCGATAAATTCCTGAATACTGACGAGTTTCTGTTGCGGTTTTGGTTCAGTATTAGATGGAGTTGTTAAGGTTTGCAAAAGAAGCGAGTCTGACAGATGTCCTAAAATTACTCTTGGTCGCCAACGGTTAAATGCATCTCGGCTGCGAAATTGAGTTTGAGNAAGAGACCACCATTGTTCGATTTGCAGCATTGTTTCATGCCCGTAAGCTATTCCTAGGGCTGAGGGTGTGTTTTTATGTTTAGGTATTTCTCTCAGGTAATATTGCATGCGTTTGGTTCCGTCTTGTTCCCTCAGTAATTTGTATACCAGCAGGTGAGAGTAGGCTCGGTATTGGGCTTGTTTTTCCCCTTGGATGAAATCAGGGGGAGGCAGACTCAAAGTTAAAAATGATACCGCAGGGAGTTTCTCAACGACTGTTCGGCTCGCATATAGTGGATCTGGAGGATGGCTGAAGCTGATGCCTCCACCTCCACGAGTATGGAAAGGTACAAAGAGCACAGGGCCAATGGTCTGAAGGAGCAGTTCTGAAGAGCCGGCGGTAAGCCAAGGTGGTATATTCGGTTCTTTCGTCGAGTATCGCCCTGAAAATTCTTTGAGAAGTAGGTTTATTATTACTTGAGTTAGAGTACGTCCGTTTATTTGCTGAGGTATAATGGCTCGGTAATCCCATCCTCCCTTTGGAGAGGCGATTCGACGAACATCAGGTTTGTCTCCTAATCCGCCTGAGACGATGTGTAAATAGAGTCGCCCTTGCCATTCCTGGTTTATCCCGAATTGATGTAACCATTGCTGCCTGACTGATCCGGCAAAGGTTGCAAGTGCAGATGGGGTTAACAGTACTTGCTGGGGAATCGGCTGAGATTTTCCCGTGGTGGATCGCGCGTCAACATTTACCGAAGATGTGATCACAAATTGTTTTGATCGACTTGTGATTGAGTGGCCAGGACGAAGGTTTTGGGCTTGTAAAAATGACGTAAATAGCAAAAGAGGGAGTAATTTCCCCATAAGATCTGAAACGTGGAATTTTTTGGGCAAAGACATCCTTATTTTTTTTTGGTCTTGCTCTTGGAAGTTGGTTTTTTGTTGTCTGATTTATCAGATTTCTTTTTATTGTCCGTTTTTTTCTCCGTGGCCTTTTTTACAGCATCCTTGGCGTTTTTTTCTCCGCTCTTATAATTGTCGCTGCGGTAATCAGTTTCGTAAAAGCCTCCACCTTTAAAGATAATACCTGCTCCAGTTCCTAGTAAACGTGTCACCTTTCCTTTACAGCCCTCTTTGGTACATTTTTCCAATTTGGGTGCCTTGATTGATTGAAAGTGATCGAATATTATTCCACACTTTGCACATTGGTACTCATAGGTTGGCATGTGATGAAGTTCCCCCTCCCTCCTCTTTTTCTATAGGAAAAGAGGTCTTTTGGTCAAGGCGTTGCTGACTTGCTTTTCACAGGTTATTCACATAGCATTTCTCTCTAACCCTGAGACGCCTACGGGCGGACTATACGCTATGGCTATGACTCGGCAAAAAGTATTAGATCAATATTTCATGGATGCACGGCATAAGTTGATTGATGTCGCTGCTTTTCTCGATCGTGTAGAACGAGCTGAAGGAGATGCGGACTTTCGCCTCGACGCCTTCAAGGATGCAATGAAACGACTTGATGGCAGGGGTGCTGATCGGGCAAATGACGTGTTGATGGCTTTTAGTGATCAAACCCAGGAGCCTATTGACAAAGCGCCAGGCAAAGGGGCTTGCGGAGCTTGGTCGGGAAAAGCTCAGTAAGAGTTTAGCTTCTCATGCGGTTTATTGAACCTCACGCTCATATGGTCAGTCGTACGACTGATGACTACTTAGATATGGCCACAGCAGGGTGTGTGGCTCTTTGTGAGCCGGCGTTCTGGGCTGGTTTTGACCGCGGTAGTGCTGATGGTTTTCGTGATTACTTTCGTCAGTTAACCGAGTACGAGCCTCGGCGTGCTGCAAATTATGGTATCAAGCATTATACTTGGCTCTGTATTAACCCCAAGGAATCCGAGGATATGGCTTTGGCTGCGGATGTGCTTTCGGTGATTCCAGAATTTTTGGAGTGCCCCAACGTGCTCGGCATTGGTGAGATCGGGCTGAATAAAAACAGCCGCAACGAAATCAAGGTGCTACAGCAGCATGTAGATCTGGCGGCGACAAATGACCAATTGATTCTTGTTCACACGCCGCATCTGGAAGATAAGCACAAGGGAACTCGACTAATTCTGGACGTGCTTAAGCATGACAGCCGCATTGCCCCCGAGCGCGTGATGATTGATCACGTTGAGGAACATACTATAGGGATGGTGCTTGATGCCGGCCATTGGGGTGGGATGACTTTATACCCTGAAAGTAAATGTTCGCCTGCACGTGCGATTGATATGATCGAAAGATTTGGCTCTGATCGGCTTTGGTGGGATGCAGCATGTGACTGGGGTCCTAGTGTCCCTCTAGCGGTTCCGCGCACAGCGTGTGAAATGCGTAGACGTGGACATGATGAAAAACTCATTGAGAAAGTGATTTTTGAGAATCCTAAACAGTTTTTAAGTCAATGCGAACGCTTCCAGGTGGATTACGCTTGAGTGTTGTGTTTTAATTTCACGTCATGGAACTCAGTAAAGGGTTGCATTTAGCCTATTGCACTAACATCCATCGAGGGGAAGATTGGGCTCAGACTTTCAGATCTCTCAAGACTGATGTGATGTCAGTTAGAGATCGTGTGTCTCAAAATAAAGCATATGCAATCGGATTGAGGTTAAGCGATTTAGCGTCGCGCGAGTTGAGTGATCCGGCTGTTCTAGAAACCTTTCAACAATGGCTGAAAGATCAAAATTGTTACGTCTTTACGATTAATGGCTTTCCCTTTGGGAATTTTCATGGAACACGAGTTAAGGAACAGGTTTACGTACCTGACTGGACTTCTAAGGATCGACTTGAATACACGAATCGTTTGTTCGATTTGATTGCGGTGCTGGTGCCTGATGGGGTTGATGGCAGTGTCAGCACGTTGCCTGGTTCATTTAAGGAATTCATTACCGAGGAAAGTCAGGAGATTCAAATACGTGAAAATATTTGGCAATGTGTTGAGCACATATCTGATTTGAGTGCCCGTACAGGTAAAGCGCTGCATTTAGGTTTGGAGCCCGAGCCTTGTGGGTATTTTGAAACCAGTACTGAAACTGTATGTTTTTTTGAAAGTTTGTATGCCCAACATCCAAATGACTCCAGGCTATACGAGCATTTGGGGGTAAACTATGATACCTGTCATCTTGCTGTTGAGTATGAGGAGCCAAAAACGGCAATAGGGGCTTTACGTGATGCAGGTTTGCGTATCAGTAAATTGCATTTAAGTGCGGCACTTATTGTGCAACCAGACGATACGGTTAAAGGCAATCTTAAGGCCTTTGAAGATGATGTTTATCTGCATCAGGTTATTGAGAAAACCCGATTGGGCANTTTAAATCGTTATCGGGATNTAGATGCTGCTTTAGCAGCCGATATAGAGGCCGAGGAATGGCGTATTCATTTTCATGTGCCACTGCATAGTCCTGATGGTGATTGGTTTAAGACAACTCGTGAGCACATCAAAGGAGTGCTCGATTTGCTTCAGGAAGACCCAGAGTTATGTTCTCATTTAGAGATGGAAACTTATACTTGGGAAGTACTGCCCAATCAGATGAAAAACCGTGACGTAGTGGATCAACTGGTTGGTGAGTACGAATGGACTTTAGGTGAGCTCACCGCACGTGGTTTAGCATGAAGCTGGCACGAGCACTTTTAGTTCTGGGTCGGGTGAGTAATTTGCCTTCTATTTGGAGTAACTGCCTGTGCGGCTGGTTAATTGGGGTTGGATATGCTGGGCTCGATACTGTCGTCGATTGGACAATGCTCCTTTGCCTTTGTATCGGAGCTACTGCCATATATTTGGGTGGCATGTATCTTAATGATGCTTGCGATGTCGCATTTGACCGTAATTTTCGAAAAGAACGGCCGATTCCCTCTGGCGCGATTAGTGAAAGTGCAGTGTGGAAGATTGGCATTGGCCTTCTGGCAGCCGGAGTAGGATTATTGTCACTGCAGGGTGGGACAACGGCGTTGTTAACTATGGCTCTTTTTAACTGTGTTTTAGTCTATAACTTTCTACATAAAAAAATCAAATGGTCACCGGTGCTGATTGCGACTTGCAGGTTTCTACTTATTCTAGTCGGGGCTTCCTTTGCGTATGTGACAACTAACCCTGAGGATTCTTTTTTTGCTCACCAAAATAGCGGACTAGCAACTTGGACTGCTTTGGTCCTCGGTTCTTACATTGTGGGCTTGAGTTGGTTGGCGAAGGTGGAAAGCGAGCCGGGTGTGGTGAGGTATTGGCCGTGTTTGTTACTTTTTTTNCCAATGTTATTGGCGTTCCTTGTCAATCCCGGCGGAGCGGATAGAAAGGATGCCATGTATGTTAGTGCTATCCTGGGTCTTTGGATCATCCGTTGTATGCGATATACTTTTTGGGGGGANAAGCGGGATATTGGAAAAACTGTTGGGGGNCTTCTGGCGGGTATTTCACTAGTCGATTTACTGGCAGTTCCCCTAGTTAATACTGAGTTGGCTGCTATTTTCTTAGGTTGCTTTTTGCTTTCTTTGCTTGCTCAGCGATGGGTGCCTGCGACATAAAAAAACCGGTAGNAGAATTGTNCTACTACCGGTTTTATTTATNGAAGAATTAGGGGTGNANGGTGCGTCCTTTAAAGGTGAGTTCAGCAATCCCCGACTTATCCAGATCGCCTAGGCCAAGAGATTTCATCTTCTCGTATTGCTTCCAGGTTGATTTGGCAAGAGGAAGCTTTAATCCAGCGTTTTCACCTAGTTTGAGAGCGATGCCACTGTCTTTGGCAGCGTGAGCTGCGCTGAAATAACATTCGTGATCTTTAATGACCATATCTTCACCGTCTGTCTCNAGGACTCGACTGTTTGCTCCGGTTTGACTAAAGACTTCCCGTACGGTTGCCAAATCCAATCCGAGCGAGTCGGCTAAGCCGAGGCCTTCAGCAAGGCCGGCTGTGTTGATGTTCATAACCATATTAACCAGCGCTTTCAACTTGGCAGCACTGCCGGTGTCACCAATATACCGATTGGTTACTGATAGTGCGTCAAGGATTGGCTTGGCTCGGTCGAAAGCAGCCTGTTTGCCCCCGCACATCAAGTAAAGAGTACCTTCACGGGCCTGNGTGATAGAGCTAGCCATACANGCCTCTAATGTTTGGGCTTCNTGCTTGTTTGCCCATTGCTCTACTCTTTGATGGGTTGAGGGGCTCACAGTTGCACAGTTGATGAAAAGACGGCCGTGTGCACGAGCCAGCAGAGAGCCAGTTCCGTTGAACACGCTTTTCATTGCTTTGTCATCAGTGACGACGGTTATGATCACGTCGGAGTTCTTGGTGACGTGTGCTAGTTTTTCGTAGTAGGTGGAATTTAGTTCTTCCGCCAATGCTTTGGCTGGTTCAGCGTTAACGTCGCTTATAGCGGTTATGGTGAAGTTTTGGTCGTTCAACCTTCGGGCCATATTGGCTCCCATACGACCCACTCCGACGATTCCAATTCGTTCAGACATAGTGTGAGAAGGATACAGTTTTGTTTGTTTTTACGCTAAAACAAGCGTAATTGGGTTGCTTAGGATTACCCTAAAGCGCAATTAAAGGTGAAGCAACGGTTTTTTAGGCCGAATTTGCCAAATTTTCCCTAAAAAGCTCGAGTGTCGTTGATGGGGTCACCTGAGAGGTGGGATGCACATTTACCTTATTTAGTCCGAGTTGCACCAGTTTTTCCTTAATTTCGGTCTGAGCCAGTTCAGGCGTATTGCAATCGCGGCTAAGGTGAGCACANACCACATGTTCCAAGCCCTCATGGGCCAGCTCTTCGAGAAAAGTGGCGGCTCCTTCATTGGAGAGATGACCGTGCCGGCTAAATATTCTCTGTTTTAGGGCCCATGAACGTCGAGGGTCATTATTGAGCATATCTACATCGTGGTTGGTCTCCAATAGTAGGATTTTAACATTGCGTACCCGGTCGGCAATAAGTCGGGTTCCCTGACCTAAATCTGTAAGAAAACCAATACGACCGGCGGGGGTATGGAGGGTGAAGCCCATAGGGTCTACTGCGTCGTGAGGTACTGGGAAGGTATCAATGGAAATATCTCCCACCGAAAAGTCTCGTCCAGTTTCAACTATTCTGAAATCGAATTCTGTCTCGTGGTATCTTGATATTTCCTTTGATGTATGGCGGTTACAATAGACGGGGATACCCAGCTTGGCTGCAAAAACCCTCAAACCACCAATATGATCGGTATGTTCGTGAGTTATGAGTATGCCATCCAGTCGTTCAGGAGTCCTCTCAATGTCCATTAATCCTTGGCGGATACGTTTAGCGCTGATTCCGCAATCAATTAACAGGCGTGTGCTGGGAGTTTCTAAATAAGCAGCATTTCCAGAAGAACCACTGGCAAAAATTTTGAACTTCAAAGCCTCCACTAAGTTCAGATTATGTGATCGGGTTTGTTGNCGACAAACTCAATTGATTCACAAGGTAATTTTTNACTTANACTCCCAAATGATCGNTACTTNNAGCAGATAGCGTGCCATTGNGCTTGATTTTGGCAAAGTAAAAGTGTATTGANNATTCAGCCGATTATGGCTTTCGAACCTAGAATGCATCTCGGACAGAAACTGGCGCAAGTCCAGGTGATGTCCCCACAGATGCAACAGTCCCTCGCCCTCCTTCAGGCACCCATGCTTGATTTGCAGGGAATGATCAACAAAGAACTGCAGGAAAATCCGGTTCTAGAAGAGGTGCCGATTGAGGAACAAAAGTCGACAGATGGAGAGGGGGGTGCAGAATTAATTGGAGTGCCTGGTCAAAATGAAGAGGCTGAGCCCCCCGCTGATACGAAGGTCGATCCCACAGATGAATCTAACAATGAGCCTTTTGATGATTTTCAGGCTGAAATGGAGCGCTTGGCTGAAATCAGTGAGGAGTGGCGTGAGCACTTTAATGGTGCTCAGACGGCACCTGTTACCGGGGGAACCCAAGAGGATAGGGAAAAGCGTGACTACCTGTTTGATACCATGACTGCCAATGGTACTCTATCAGAGCACTTGATTAGTCAGGCTCATTTAAGTGATCTGGATGAGAAAGAGATGGATGTCGCCGAGGTTGTAATTGGCAATATTGACGAAAATGGTTTTTTACAATCAACAGTAGAAGAGCTTGCTAAGGTAGCTGATTGCGATGTGGACATGGTCGATGAAGTGCTTTCGGTGGTCCGCTCCTTTGATCCATCAGGGGTGGGGGCGACTGACTTACGCGAATGTCTTTTGCTTCAACTGGAGCGAAAAGGTAAATTGGACTCAATTGAATATGTAGTTGTGGATAAGCACATGGACGCACTTGGGCGCCGTCGTTTTCCTGAAATTTCAAAGGCTGTCGGGTTAAGTATAGATGAAATTCAGAAAATTGCTGAAAATATCGGTCAACTAAATCCTAGGCCCGGAAGTGCTTTCGAAGAAACTTCTGAACAATATGTTGTCCCAGAGGTTTTTGTGGAGTGGAAGAATGACCAGTGGGAAGTCCACTCTAACCGTGAGGAGATGCCTCAGATTCGTATTAGTAACACCTATAAGGATTTGATGTCTCAAGCACGGGACTCCAAAGATGTTCGTGAATATATTCGAGGGAAAATAAGGGATGGAAATTTCCTCATTAGAAGTATTCATCAACGACATGATACAATTCTCAAAATTGCTCGGGAAATAGTTATTAGGCAGTCGGATTTTTTGGAGAACGGGGTTAGTCATCTTAAGCCCATGACGATGTCAGAAATTGCAGAGAAGGTGGAAGTGCATGAGACCACGGTAAGCCGAGCGGTATCAGGTAAGTACATGAAGACACCGCAAGGGCTTTACGAGATGCGATATTTTTTCACCGGAGCCATTCAGAGTTCTGATGGCGGGGAAGGTAAGAGCAACACTAGTGTTAAGCAGATATTATCTGAGTTAGTAGAGGGTGAAGATAAATCCAAACCTCTCTCCGATGAGGCCATTGTTAAATTGATGGGGGAGAAAAAAGTGAAAATTGCTCGTCGGACTGTGGCTAAGTATCGCGGTGAGCTTGGGATTTTGCCTTCCAGTATGCGGCGGGTATACTAGTTTTCTTCGTTTGCAAGTTCCGCCTTTGTGTCGCTTTGTAGTCTTTCGAGTTCTTCTCTAATATCGGCCTTTGTCTTACGGTCCATCCGGTCGGTGAAGAGGATGCCGTGTAAATGATCTGTTTCGTGTTGAATGCAACGCGAGAGTAGTCCGCCGCAAACAAAACTAATGGTTTTCCCCTCTTCGTTGAGTGATCTGACACGGATCTTCCCCGGTCTGCCGATATCGGCGTAGATTTCCGGAAAACTTAGGCATCCTTCGGGGCCCATTATTTCCTCAGAAAGTGGTTCTATTTCTGGGTTTAGAAGGATAAGTGGCATTATTGAATTAGGGTCAGCCTCTTTTCCGTCCAATTCTAAAGTGGAAGGTCGGTCTTCAGCCGGCCTAATGTCGATAACCGTAAGTTGCAGCGCTTCACCAATTTGTTGTGCAGCTAATCCAATCCCGCGATTTTCGTTCATGGTATCAACCATATCTTCAATGAGCTTTTCGATTTCAGGTGTAATCTTTTCAATTCGACTCCCCTTTTTACGTAAAATGGGATTGCCGTAGTAGGCTAGAGGTAAAATCATATTAGTCCTGTATGTCGAGTAGCTTGAGGACGCGTTCAAGATCCTCATCAGAAAAATATTTAATGGTTAAAGTTCCTTTGCCTTCGCGGTAGGTTAGGCTGACTTTTGTGCCTAACTTTTCTCTTAGACGGTTTTCCAGTGAAGTGACATGAACCCCTTGATCATTACGGGTTTTCTTTTTGCCGGGCGTTGGGGAGCCGTTTTTTAGGTTATCAATCAGCTCTTCTGTTTGCCTGACGCTTAATGATTGTTTGATTGCTTTCTCAGCGATTAACTTTTGATGTTCTGCACTTTCTGCTCCTAATATTACCTTTGCGTGGCCCACGCTTAAACGCTCTGTTTTTAAATGGGCAAGCACTTCCTCGGGTAAATTGAGTAGTCTTAATGCATTGGCTACACTCGCTCGGCTTTTACCTACTCGTTGAGCAGTTGCCTCCTGTGTTAGGTTAAAGGCTTCTATGAGGAGCGCGTACCCTTCAGCTTCCTCGATGGGATTAAGGTTTTCACGCTGTAGGTTTTCTACCAAAGCCATTTCCAGTACCTGAGTATCATTTGCAGTCCGGATCACCACAGGGACCGTTTTGAGACCAGCTATTTGTGCAGCGCGCCACCTTCTTTCTCCTGCGATTATTTGAAACTGGTCATTCTCATTTGTGCGAACGATCAGGGGCTGTATAATGCCATTGGCTTTGATCGACTCGGCTAATTCTTCCAAGGGTTGCCGCTCAAAGCTTTTTCGGGGCTGCGAGGGGCAGGGGTGTAACTTTTCAATTTGAATTTCCAGGGGGGAGCCCAGTTCAACCTGAAGTTCAGGTGAAGGGGGTATCGGAGCCTCCTCAGATGAGGCTTCATTCGGTGTGGCCTTTTTGCCTCCTAATAGGGCTCCTAGTCCACGGCCCAATCCTTTTTTGGCCATGTGGTTTTTTGGACAAGAGACATTAGGATGTCAAAAGCCGGATATTCACACTAAAATCCTAACAGTGAGTCACAAAACAGGATGGATTAATCAACGGGTAGCTCATCTGGAGGGGAAAACACGTGATGCGAGGTTTCTCGGGTTCTTCGAGTGTTTTAACGCGGGAGAATATTATGAAGCGCATGATGTATTGGAGGATTTGTGGTTGGAATCAAGAAATCATCCGGATGCGAATTTTTACAAGGCATTGATCCAATTAGCAGGAGGTTTTGTGCATTTGACCATGCACGAAAATCCTAAATGGCCAGCTGCTGGTCCGAGACTGCGTCCTGCCCATACACTTTTTTCAAAGGCCAGAGCGTATTTGGGGGATTATCCGGATTTTCACCATGGTTTGGATTTAACGAAAACCAAAAGGCTAATTGACCAGTGGTGTGGGCATTTAGAAGAGGGCGAGTTTAATGAAAACCCCCTGGGTAAGGTTGAAACACCCACTCTTCAGGTGGAATGAACAACTGAAGCTTGCCTGTTTTGAGGTATCTTTTTATCTTCGTCAAGCATGAGCACCATAGAGGTTGACGCCAAAATCACGAAAATTCCGGGGCGGATTGCTGCACTTGGCCAAAGTGTGCTGAGTGGAGAGCAGATCGACCGTGAGGAAGCAATGTTTCTCTTTGGTCTGGAGAATAGTGCAGATATCCATATGTTACTTTCTTGGGGGAATCGAATTCGTGAGCATTATAAGGGGAACAAGATTCATCTTTGTTCTATTGTAAATGCTAAGGCCGGTGCTTGTTCAGAGAATTGTTCATTTTGTTCTCAGTCAGCTGCTTACCAAACCGGTTCACCTCGGTATAGTTTTATTGATCCTGAACCGGTTGCTGATGCGGGCAAAGAAGCCAATCGCAATGGGGTAACAGCGGTGGGTTTGGTGGCCGCTTGGCGTGGGTTAAAAGAAGGGCCAATGCTTGATGAGGTCTGTGACCGCATTGCAGAGATGAAAGAACAGGGACAGACACGTCCTGATGCCTCACTGGGTCTCATTGAAAGTCAAGAAGTGGCTAATCGACTTAAAGAAGCTGGGTTGGAATGTTATGGGCATAATTTGGAGAGTTCTAAAAGATTCTTTCCGGAACATTGCACAACTCATACTTATGAGGATCGCCTTAAGACCATTGGTTTTTTGAAGAAAGCCGGAATTAAAATTTGTAGTGGTGGAATTATTGGGATGGGGGAAACCCGTGAAGACCGGTGTGATTTGGCAATGAGTCTACGTGAAATAGGCGCGAGTGTGGTTCCGGTTAATATTCTAAATCCCATTGAGGGGACGCCATTGGAAAATCAGGAACCGCTTCCTCCCTTGGAAATTCTTAAAACCATCGCATGTTTCCGGTTCATCATGCCCACCAAGGAAATCATGATTGCCGGCGGGCGGACAGTGAATTTGCGGGATCTCCAATGTATGATCTTTCAGGCCGGCGCCAGCGCGTTAATGGTGGGCAACTATCTTACCACTTTGAATCAACCTGTGGAGAAGGACCTGCAAATGCTTCGTGATCTTGGCTTGGACCCTGATTGGGATGAGTTTGATGAGAGTGAGGCTGGTGGTTGTGGGTGTGGTGAGAAGGATTCTTGCGGTACTCCTGGTACTCCTGAATCAGTTGAGGTGGCTGAGGCGGTTACAGCTTAGGTAAGTGAAGCCACTAGGCCTTAATCATGGGGGCTACTTCGGCGAGACTATCGATATTGAATCGGTTCTATCTGATTGCGTTGTTGCGGCTGAATCTTACGGGTGGACGGTTCACTGGCTGCAAACGGAAAATGGTTTGCGCCTTCAGACTCTTTACCGCGCTGCAGAAACTGCGAATCGCAAAATCTATCTTTCCAGCGGCATTCATGGTGACGAACCAGCTGCGCCACTAGCTATGTGCCGGCTTATCACGGAAAATATGTGGCCTGAGGATGCG
>PBEJ01000006.1 GCA_002719595.1 Verrucomicrobiales bacterium | reverse complement strand
CGGAACTGAGCCAACACTTGAAAAAATACTTTTTGATGAGAGTGATTGCATTATCGCTACAGGGCGCGATGAAACAATTAATTCTATCCGTTCGAAAATCACTAACGATAAAAAATTCATTGGCTATGGCCAGAAGGTAAGCCTTGCTTATATACAAAAGGATATGCTCAGCAGGGCAATGGCAAGGGAACTCGCTAAATCAGCAGCGCAGGATATTGCTTCATGGAACCAATTAGGGTGCCTCTCGCCCCACATCATCTATATTGAAAAAGGCGGAGCCGTAAGCCCTGAGTTATTTTCCGGAATGCTTGCTGAATCACTTGCAGCAATTGAAAACCTACAACCAAGAGGCGATATACCAGCTGAAATTGACGGTGATATCCTTTACAAACGCAAATTTTTTGAATCTCGTGCATTAAGAACCGGTGATGTCAGGCAATGGTCAAGCGAAACAGATACAAGTTGGACTGTGGTTTTTGAGGAAGACCCGCTATTCACAACCTCCTGCCAAAATAGATTTATACACGTCAAAAGCATTAATGACATCGATGAAATGCTCCGCGTGGCCGAAATGACACGCGGACAAGTTTCAACAGTTGGTTTATCAGCCCCTAAAAATGAAGCTGAAATCCTTTTCAAAAAGCTGGCACATTGGGGGGTGACTCGAATTTGCCCTATTGGTAAAATGCAAGAACCAGCCCTGGGGTGGAGACACGATGGCCGTCCAACCATCGCTGATTTGGTGTCATGGACTGACTGGGAACAGTAAAATGCACGTAGAACTTAAAAAAAGATTTCAATTTGAAGCGGCTCATTCGCTTCCTAATTTACCAGCCGACCATAAGTGCCACCGACTTCATGGACACAGTTTTAAAGTGGAACTCACTGTGTCGGGTATGTGTGATGAAAAACTGGGATGGCTGGTTGACTATGATGAAATCAAAAAAGCATTTCACCCTACTTGGGTAAAACTAGACCATCGACATCTCAATGAAATTAACGGCCTGGAAAATCCAACCAGTGAAAATATTGCCAAATGGATTTGGGAAGAAGTAAGCCCTAAGCTACCCAACCTAACTGCAATAGAAATTTCTGAAACTTGCAACGCTAGTTGTATTTATCGGGGAGAATAGATTAGCTCATGCCAACAAGGTACGCTCACATTAACATAATAGCTCATGATTGGCGTAAACTATGCGAATTTTATGAACAAGTCTTTGATTGTAAGCCCTACAGTAGTGAGCGAAATCACCATGGAAAACACATTGATGAATTAACCCGCATGCAGGGGGTCAGAGTCCAAGGCAGACACCTTAGCGTCCCCGGCCATGGGGAAAACGGCCCAACTATTGAAATCTTTACCTTTTCAGATAACGGTGAAGATTCCCCTCGCCCTTTAAATAGGCCTGGATTTGCCCATATCGCATTTGAAGTCGATGACATAGAAGAAAAACGAAATCAAATAAAACACTTTGGCGGGGACGATTATGGTAATTTGGTTACAATTGATATCTCTGGGGCAGGAAAGCTTAGCCTTATTTATATGACTGACCCGGAAAGCAATATTGTTGAATTACAAAAATGGCATAACTAATACCTCATATATTTTTTGCCAACTGCCCCAGTTTATTCTAAAAATTGCCCATGCGATTATTTGCCCTCCTGCTTGCTCTAATTTTCACGCATGCGTCCGCCCAGCTTCCGACCCCAAAACCCAAATCAGCCATAGGGGCACGACACCCCTCTATAAGCCCTTCGGGTAAAGAAATAGTCTTTGTCTATCGTGGTGATATATGGAAATCAAATATAGACGGCAAAGAAGCCAGGCCTATTACATTCCACCTTGATTATGATGGTTACCCGATATTTTCACCAGATGGCAATTGGGTGGCCTTTGGCAGTAAACGTTATGGAAATTTTGATATATTTGTAATCCCTTCGAAAGGCGGAACCCCTAGACGATTAACATGGCATTCTGGCCACGAAATCCCATTCGGATGGAGTCCAGATGGAAAAAGAATTGCCTTCGGTTCAAGGCGCAATCGTCCAACCTATGACATCATGACGGTTGATGTTGCCAGCCTAAGATCAAAAACAATATGTGAAGATTACGCAACACTTCGTTACCCACGCTGGGCTCCGGACGGAAAGAAGATGGTCTATACTCGATATGGAATGCCTTGGTATAGGGCCAGATACAGAGGTTCAGCTGCTGCCCAAGTCTGGATTTATAACCTTGAAACAAAGGAACGCAATAAACTCCTTGGAGATGAACGACAATATTTATACAGCCAATTCATGCCAGAAGGCAGAGAAATATTACTCGTCACCACAGCTGAAGCTACTCCTACCCTAGCAAAAATAGATGAACAGCCAACCGCAGTACCAAACAGTAGTAAAATGACACCAAATCTCTGGGTCTCAGACCTAGAAGGTAAATTAAAACAGATCACATATTTTAAAACAGATTCTGTACGCTACCCAAGTATTGCATCTAAAACTGGAGACATTGTCTTTGAATATGATGATGGCATCTGGATTCTTGGTCGTAATTCTAAAGCTCCAAAGAAAATAGAATTATTAATCAATTCAGATGTTAAGCGTAATGTGAATGAATATTCAAAAGCCACAAGCGGAGCCACTGAAGCCGAGCCATCCCCAGATGGAAAAACCATTCTATTTGGGCTAAAAGGTGATATTTGGACAGTGAAAACAGCAAAATCAAAAGGTATTGAAAAAGAGTTAGACGAAATTGCAACACAACATACTACGTGGGCCGGTGAAGACTCCGATTTTTCATGGTCAAAAGACGGGAAAAAATTCTATTTCACTTCGGATCGTGAAGGGAATACACGCATTTATGAATATGACCTTGTAAAGCGGACTCAAAACCCACTGTGGAAGAGAGAAGAAAACATTGTTAGACTACGTGTGAGCCCAGATGGAAAACAACTTTTTTTCTGGGTGGCAGGACCTGAAGGAGGCCTTCATAGTTTAAACTTAGACGACAAAAAAGTCCTACGCATATTCAAGCTCCCCGGCATTCACATGAGGGGTCGAGGTGGAATTGATTATGAGTGGTCACCGGATTCAAAGTGGATTGCTTACACCACACGCACTGGCAGCAGTTCTTATAATATCTGGATCATTCCCACCAAAGGGGGTAAGGCCGTAAATATCACAAGGTTAAGTGCTTTCCACAGCCAGCCTATCTGGTCACCTGACGGGAAATACCTGTATTTCCAGAGTAATAGATCTGGAGAAGGCCTTTACCGGGTTTCACTTCAGCCAGACAAATTTAGAAATACAGATGTAGACCAAAAATATGTTAAGCCGAGCAAAACCCCTGAAATTAAAATAGATTTTAATAACATTAGCTCACGGATTCAAAAGATATCATCAACCAACCCTTCCTCTGACCTGACAATGACTTCTGATGGACGAATATATTTTCTATCCGGAGGTAATGTATACCGATCCAGTCATGACGGCAAAGAAGTCAAAAAAATGAATGATGATGGCGGACGAGTCGCCCTACGCGTCCTGCCGAGCGGCAGGAGTGCTACATTTATGAAATCGGGTAAAATGTACCTGATGAAGCTAGATAATGGGAGCGCCGCACAAATCACTTTCTCAGCAAATATTGTTAATGATATTACCTCCAAGAGAACTGCTGCGTTCTATCAATTCTGGAAAACGTATCATCACAGATTTTACGATGGGAATTTTCACGGCCGTGATTGGACTGCATTACGCAATAAATACTTAAAACGAATTTCTTCAGTTGATACGAACGATGAATTTGCAACACTCTTGCAAATGATGGTTGGCGAGCTAGATGCGTCCCATACCGAACTTTCACCTATTCCTCCATCTACATCCCAAAGAAAAACCCCTCATTTGGGTTTTACGATTGACTACTCACACAGTGGAATCGGCATAAAAGTAAAAAATGTCCCGAATGGCGCCCCAGGGTCATTTGAAAAAACCCAAATCAAACCGGGAGAGTACATTCTTCAAATCGATGGAAAAGATGTATTATCAGATGAACTACTATTCAAATTTATTACGCAGAAACCCAATGTATTAACTAAATTTACAGTAAACTCAAAACCTTCAAAAGAAGGCTCCAGAGTTGTAACTTATAAACTTATATCCGAATCCGAATGGCGTAAGTTACGCTATCAGGAAACAACCCAAGAGCTCAGGAGAAGAGTTGAGAAATCTACGAGCGGTAAAGTGGGATATTTACATATTTCTGCAATGGGCAGCAGTGACCAGGCTAAGTTTGAAAAGGAAGTCTACGAATATATCCAGGGAAAAAACGCAATGATATTCGACGTACGTTTCAATAATGGCGGGAATATTTCAGATACTTTAATTGATTGGCTAGAACGCAAACCTCACGGAATATATAAATCCAGGGACCGCGAACCGGAGCTGGCACCAAGTAGAGCATGGAATAAGCCAATTGTAGTTCTCATGAACGAACACAGCTACTCAAACGGCGAAATGTTTCCATATGCGATGCGGCAACGTGGGCTAGCCAAACTGGTAGGGATGCCTACACCTGGATACGTTATCTGGACATCCGGATTCACCTTAACTGACGGAACAAAAGCACGCATCCCGGGACGTGGCGTATTCAGAATGGATGGAACTAACATGGAAAACAATGGAGAAAAGCCCGACTTTCAATTATGGGTAACACCTGAGCAATGGCTAAAAGGTGAAGACCCCCAATTGGAAAAAGCCATCAGTCTATTGGTTAAAAAATCCGTAAGTAGTTTGCAATGAGCAGAGCAACACAATCTCGGCAAATCACAATAAGAAAATTATCCGCTAATCAATCAATCACAGTAGCCCCTGACAAAGTTGCACTTGAGGAGCCCTTAGAGATACGAATCCGAGGCAAAGCCATCGCAACAACCATGAGAACCCCCGGCAACGATATAGATCTTGCTGCAGGTTTTATATCAACCGAAGGAATCATAAAAAAGCGAAGTGATATTCTTGAAATTGCCCATTGCACAGATGACAAAACAACTGATGATCGTAACATTATAAACGTCTATCTACATCCTGATATAAGTATAGATTATGAAAAAATGGATCGCCAGTCCTACACAAACTCAAGTTGCGGAATTTGCGGGAAAAAATCTATCGAATCATTGCAATCCCTGTTCCCCTCGATTGAATCAGATATTTCAATCTCAATTGAAAAGCTCAATAGATTTCCGGAAAAACTTAAAAATGCACAAGATACCTTTAAGCAAACCGGAGGACTACATGCTGCTGCTCTATTCGATAAATACGGTTCAATAGTTTACTCAAGTGAAGATGTCGGAAGACACAACGCCGTTGATAAGGTTATAGGGTATTCAATGCTCCGCGAAATTGACCTTTCATCAACAGTTCTGATGGTTAGCGGGAGGGTTTCCTATGAAATAATACAAAAATCTCTTGCCGGAAAAATACCAATCGTTGCAGCTATATCAGCACCTACTTCGCTAGCTATTGAGTTTGCTAATGAAAACAATCAAACCTTAATAGGCTTTATGCGCAATAATAAGATGAATATATATACGGGGCACGAACGTGTTCATTAGCCTCTATCTCGCGCCTAAAAAATCAAATAANGCCTGTGCTGTCTTNACCCCGAAACCCTGAACTTCAGCAATCTCCTCTAATTTGGCTTTTTTTAATTTTTTNACACTTCCAAAATGCTTTAANAGGGCTGCTTTGCGNCGGCCACCTATTCCCGGGAATTCGTCCANCANACTTTCCGATATTCTTTTCAGCCTCAATTCAGCATTAAAACTGTTNGCGAAACGGTGAGATTCATCACGGATTCGCTGCAGCAACCTCAANGCTCCATTATCCAAACCCAATTTGATAGGCTCNTTTTGNTTGGGCAAATATATTTCTTCAAACTCCTTTGCCAGCGCAACTATATCCATATGGTGTAATTTTAATTCCGTTAAGGATTTAATCGCACTATTAAGCTGCCCTTTCCCGCCATCGATTAGTATTAAATCGGGCAACGGTCGGCCTTCTTTCTTCAATCGAAGGTACCTGCGCCTAACCACCTCCGCCATACAGGCAAAGTCATCTTGGGCGATAACATCTCGTATTTTGTATCTTCGATACTCGCCATTAGAAGGTTTTCCATTACGAAACACAACCATAGACGCTACTGTATAGGTACCGCTTATATTTGATATATCGAAACCCTCGATGTGCGTAGGAGCCGATTTAAGTTTAAGAATTTCTGAGAGCTTTTTGATATCATTTTCAGGATCCAATGATACGGGCAATTTATTGGGCAACTTCCTGTATCTCGTGGTCTTTCTAGTTGTGACTTTAAGTGCTTGTATTTGATCCCGTAAGCGAGCAGCTCTTTCATAGTCCTTAGCGGCTGACGCACTAACCATTGCTGATTCAAGATTTTTAAGCATTTCCGAACAGTGGCCACTCAAGAACTCACAGGCGTTTTCAACCTGCATACGATACTGATCTAATGTAACATGTCCAACACAGGGGGCACTGCACACATCGATATGACCGTAGAGGCAGTGTTTATAATCCTTTTCAGATGGCCTCAATGGCTTACACCCCCTTAAATTAAATTTATGCCTAACCGTATCAAGTGATCTACGCAGTGCCTTACTGTCCGGAAATGGCCCAAAATATTGCGCCCCATCATCAACCATAAGGCGAGTGAGCATGAATCTTGGAATTGAATCCTTAAGATTCACCTTTAACATAAGAAACCGTTTGTCATCGCGCAGACTTACATTATAGCGAGGTTTGAATTCTTTAATAAGCCGGCTTTCCAAAAGTAACGCCTCCGGCTCTCCCTTAACTAAATGAATATCAAAATCAGATATGGCATCAATTAATGCTCTAAACTTAATATCCCACCCCATTCTCCTTGAAGGATGAAAATATTGACTGACACGCCTTCGGAGATCACGGGCTTTGCCCACGTATATTACTGTACCTAGCCGATCCTTCATAAGGTACACCCCCGGCTTATGGGGTAATTCCGAAATCTTATCTCGAATGCGGCCAGTACTCGGCATGCATATATATTATGAAAATAAATCCGGATTTTCGATAAAAGCGTAACAAATCATATGGGCAATTCCCATGTGACAATCCTCAGCTCTTCCGTAATGCGTCTCTTCTACGACGATACAATTATCTGCAATTTTGGATAATTCACCCCTTTTACCCCCGATTAAGGCAATAATATGAAGACCATTTTCCTTAGCCCAATTACAAGCCTCCACAAGGTTTGGTGAACTTCCACTTACACTCATTACCAGTACCACATCACCTTTCTTACCGTAATTCTCCAGCTGACGCCTATAGATACCAGAATAATCATAATCATTCCCAATGGCAGTCATCCAACTGACGTTATCATTTAAAGAGGTAACTCTGAATCTTTTCCCCACCGCATCTGAGGAACCTTTTCCCAAGTCCGTAGCAAAATGTGAGGAATTAGAGGCGCTCCCACCATTGCCAAAAACAAAAATTTGGCGCTCTTCCCTAAGAGCCTCATTCACCGTATCGATTGCAGCCGCAACTTGGTCAACTGGAATTGTATCTAGTGCTTTTTTTTCAGCGGCTATATAATCATTAATCCACTCCCTCATAAGTTAATTCTGACACGAATATTTGAGTAACGTCAGTCCAAAATGATTCACAATAAATCCTATTTGCTTTTCTACCTGACGTTTATGGGATATATCAAACAACTTCATGGAGGGCGCCAAACACGAAATAAAACGTAAAAGCACCGAGGAACGTCAGCAAATGGACGAGCTGTCACGGATTCGGCATTCCTGTGCTCACGTGCTTGCAACAGCCGTACTTCGCATCTGGCCAGATGCGAAACTCGATATTGGCCCGCCCACAGATGAAGGCTTCTACTACGACTTCGATCTTGAACATCGTTTCACTCCTGAGGATTTCGAGAAAATCGAAGCTGAAATGAAAAAAGTGGTTAAAGAAAACCAAACATTTGATTACTCGGAAAAATCCAGAGAAGAAGCAAAGGAATATTACCAATCTATCAATCAACCTTTTAAACTAGAAAGAATTGATGATATCCCTGAAAGCGAAAAGATTACTTTTTACAAAAATGGGGAGTTTCTAGATCTCTGCGCCGGCCCGCATGTGCCGCGCACCGGTAATGTAAAAGCGTTCAAACTGCTGCGTCTGGCAGCTGCCTACTACAGGGGCAACGAAAAAAATCCCCAGCTACAACGCATATACGGGACCGCATTCAAAAATAAAACTCAGCTCAAAGAGTGGCTAGAGGCACAAGAAGAAGCTAAGAAACGTGACCACCGAAAGATCGGCCGCGAACAAGGCCTGTTCACGCTATCTTCTACTGTCGGCCAGGGACTGGTATTGTGGATGCCTAAGGGGGGTATTGTCCGGACAGAATTACAAAATTTCATGCAGAGCGAGCTGCTTCAACGCGGCTACAACCCAGTGTTCACACCGCATATTGGCAGTATTGATCTATACAAGAAATCCGGTCATTTCCCATATTATAAGGACAGCCAGTATCCAACAATCAAAGCAAACGAAGAAGAAGAATACCTTCTTAAGCCGATGAACTGCCCGCATCATATTGAGATTTTTGCGGCCGAAAAGCATAGCTACCGCGAACTCCCCATCCGCTTGGCAGAATTTGGCACAGTCTACCGCTATGAACAAAGCGGCGAGCTCAGTGGCCTGACTCGAGTGCGTGGTCTTACACAGGATGACGCCCATGTGTTTTGCACCCCCGATCAAGTTGAGGGAGAAATTCGTGACACAGTCGATCTTACCCTAAAGACTCTTCGCACCCTCGGGCTAAACGACTATCGAGTACAGGTGAGCTTACGCGATCCAAATAGCGATAAATATACCGGAGATATCTCCAATTGGAATGCCGCCGAAGAAACCCTAAGTCGCGTAGCAAGGGAAATGAATATAATTCATGAAAACGTTCCCGGAGAAGCGGCTTTCTACGGCCCTAAGCTAGACTTTATGGTAAAAGACTGTCTTGGCCGCGAGTGGCAACTGGGCACTGTGCAACTTGACTACAACCTCCCAGAACGCTTTAACCTTCAGTACATTGGATCTGATAACGCCCCTCATCGCCCCGTAATGATACACCGGGCTCCCTTTGGTAGTTTTGAGAGATTTATGGGCATCCTGATCGAACACTTTGCCGGCAATTTCCCTCTATGGCTTGCCCCCGAGCAAGTTCGTGTATTGCCTATTACAGGAAATCAAAACGAATATGCCCTAAANATATTTAATGAACTTAAAGCAGCCGGCATTCGAGCAAGTATCGACCTTTCTGGTGAAAAAATAGCCGCCAAAATCAGGTCAGCTGAAACAGCGAAAGTTCACAAGATGTTTATAGTTGGCCAAAAGGAAATTGAATCTGAATCTGTTTCCATTCGCGTCCACGGAAAAGGAGATCAGGGTGCAAAAAGCGTTCCAGAGGCCATATCATCGCTTAAAATCGATATTTCGGGACGTATTCTGTAGTAAACAGCCAATAATGACTTGCCAGAAGCATTGCCGATGATATCTTTTGCCGCCCGTTGAGGAAACTATTATGGCCAGGATTTGCAGTATTACAGGAAAGAAACCCTTTGTTGGTGGCACCATAAGCCGGAGTGGTAAAGCAAAGAAAGAAGGGGGAATAGGGCGGCACGTCACAAAGGTTAACAAGCGGCTATTTTCCCCGAACCTGCAAAGAGTTAAGATCATTGATGAAAACGGCACTGTGAAATATGTGCGTGTTGCCGCTAGCGCAATAAAAAAGGGTTTAATCACCAAGGCCCCGAAAAGAAACTGGAAACCGGAACAAACCAAATAATATTTTTGGTTTAAAATCTCGATACAACTTTATAGTCGNTCCGGANNCTATTTACCCTTCAAGGCGTGCATCTTTGCTCGTCGTAAATCTCTATCTGACTCACGCTTTTTAATTGTCTCGCGTTTGTCCGAATGGCCTTTACCCCTACCTAAACCAAGCAGAACTTTAACCCTACCGTTTTTCCAGTAGAGTTTTAAGGGCACTAGAGCTAAACCTTTAGCTTGGGTTTGACCAGCCAATCGATCTATTTCTTTTCTATGTAAAAGTAATTTACGCGGAACCATTGGCCGATGATTATTCAAATTACCGTGGGAGTATTCGTCGATATGGAAATTGTGCATATATGCCTGCCCGTCAGGGTCTATTTTTGCGAAAGCATCACGTAATTGACCTTTCCCAGCCCTCAAGGATTTGACTTCTGTTCCCCTTAAAACTAGACCCGCTTCCAATGTTTCAAGGATTTCATAGTCCCGTCGAGCCTTTGAATTCTTGAGTATCTCATCACCCATTACACAAAAAAACCAGAAGGTAACCCTTCTGGCTACAAGATATTATACTTAAAAATTATTTCCCCGATTTTGCACCCTCTGGGTTCTTTGAGGATATGATTTCATTTGCAATTGGATCAATCAATTCATAGTCCATTTTATTCTCAACCAACTCTGTCATGGCCATATCTGCCGCNCCCAAAAGTGGAGCATCAAGAAGCGGACGATCTCCGGAGTTTAACTGGCGAACCCGGGACGAAACAATATTTACCAGAATATTGGGGTTTCCAATCAGTTCATCTGCTTCATTACATAATTCAGTGTTCATATCCTTAAGAGCGCAAAAACCTATAGTCTCAGTTCACAAAGGCAACTAAAAAATCCCACCTTGCTCTCTTGTCTTTAGACAATTAAAAAGTGCCTGTGTCACTTAATGATTCATTCGAATTAAAACCTTATACCCGCCTTAGAGCCAAACAGATCGACAAGGCACTGGACAGTCTTACCCCCAGTGCTCGCACAAAACCAAAGACAATACATAAATCGATGCGCCATAGCCTCTTTGCTGGGGGAAAACGCATCCGACCCATTCTAACACTTGCAGCGGCAGAAGCCTGTAACGGCCAAATCGATAAGGCAATGCCTTTGGCCTGTGCGGTTGAATGTATACATACTTATTCGCTAATTCATGATGACCTTCCCGCACTAGATAATGATGATTTCCGCCGGGGAAAACCCACCAACCACAAGATTTACGGTGAAGGAGTCGCTATACTTGCAGGGGACGCTCTCTTAACTCAGGCTTTTGAGATAGCATGTAAGGCNAAACCAACAAGTAGATATTCAACCGCGGATATGATTTGTGAATTATCCCATACAAGCGGNTCACTAAAGCTAATCGCTGGGCAAATCGCAGACTTGGAAGGGGAAGGACAAAAACCGACATTGCCTAAATTAAAATACATNCATGAACGCAAGACCAGCGCTCTCTTAACATGTAGCACACGCCTAGGCGGCATGAGCTCCAATTGTACGCCCCTACAACTGCAAGCACTTACTGATTTTGGCTACAACATTGGACTCGCCTTTCAGGTAATTGACGACATTCTGGATGTTACCCAAACATCCAAACAACTAGGTAAAACCGCAGGCAAAGATGAAGCTAGTAGTAAATCTACATACCCCGCAGCTCTGGGGTTAAAAAAATCCGAAAAGATTGCCTCTAAACTCACTGAAAATGCTTTCTCAGCGCTTAAACCCTTCCGCGGAAAAGCATTCGCACTTGAGGCTATAGCTGATTACTTACTTCGCCGTAAAAATTAAAGTCCGAGCNACTTAAAACGAGAATTTATATGTCGCTGATGAAATTCGACTGAACACATTGCTTTTAGTTCAGACGCCGTAAAGCACCTTGATACATCCGGATCTAACATCAGTTGATCGAGAAAATCAGCGTCGTCACGACCCGCATGCTTAACAGACCAGGTTTTCATGGCATTACGCTGCACCACAGCATAAGCCTCCTCTCGAGTAAGTCCTTTTTTGATCAAAGCAAGAAGTACGGTTTGGCTATTCCACATTCCTAGACTAATACCGAGATTTTTGATCATATTNTTTGGGTAGACATTCAAACCGTCCATCATTTTTTGCATTAACCCAAACATATAGTTCAATAGCATGCAGGAATCAGGAAAAATAACCCGCTCAACACTACTATGAGATATATCGCGCTCATGCCACAACGCTACATTCTCCATGGCGGCCAATGCATTTCCGCGCAGAACGCGAGCAAGACCGGTTACCCGCTCCCAAGTTATCGGGTTTCTTTTGTGGGGCATAGCACTACTTCCTTTTTGCCCTTTCGTGAAAGGCTCCTCCACCTCAAGAACTTCTGTTCTTTGTAAATGCCTAAACTCCACAGCCCATCTCTCCATACTGGCACCTACCACGGCTATTAGATTGAGATATTCAGCATGAATATCACGCTGAATCACCTGGGTAGCCATAGGGGTTGGCTTAAGCCCCATTTTTCGACATACGTGCTTTTCTACCCGTGGAGACAAGTGTGCATTAGTCCCCACCGCTCCAGATAATTTCCCGACTGATGCAAGCTCTCGCGCATGCTCAAGACGAGAAAGGGCTCTGCCGAATTCATCATACATTAACGCCATTTTAAGACCGAAAGTCGTAGGCTCAGCCTGAATTCCGTGGCTGCGGCCAATGCAGGCCGTAAATTTATGTTTTTTTGCCTGTTTTGCGATAGATCTACGAAGTCTTTTTACATCTTTTATNAGCAGCTCAGCACTTTGCTTCATCTGCACCGCAAAAGCAGTATCCACTATATCACTCGAGGTAAGGCCAAAATGAAGCCATCTGCTCGCTTTATGGTTAATCTTCTCAGCAACGGCAGTTGTAAAACCGATAACATCGTGATTAAGGGTACGCTCAAGTTTCTTTTGCCTGCGAACCAGAGCAGCCAAATCAGCAAAGCATTTATTTGCCCCACTTTTCATCCTGGAAAAATCTGACTTAGAGACTACCCCCTCCTTAACCAGAGCTTCGGCGGCATGCATTTCAATCTGAAGCCATAAATCCAGTTTATTTTCGTCAGTCCAAATAGCCTGCATTTCGGGGCGTGAATAGCGCGGAATCATTTGTAGATAAAATAGGATAACAAATGGCGGTCCGTCGAGCGTTAGAAATTAACGGCCCATGTTCTTACGTGCCCGTTCAAGTATNGCACGTTCTTTATCATTCAAGCTATGAATTCCATGTTCGGAAATCTTATCCAAAATCGGATCTATTTCAGACGCAACATAATCCACTTCCTGAACGGGCCCGGAGCTGGATTCTCTGCGAGAATAGGCTCTGGCACCCCCACTGATAGTCACAACCTTACGCTCTCTGCCGGCGTTAAATCTCTCCTTGATTTGTTCCCAATATGGTTCTGCCCCACTCCATGTTCCTCCCTGAACAAAAAGCANAATGAATATAACCCCCCACATAACGCCNCCCAAATGNGCCCCATGAGCAATGCCTGTGCCACCTGCAAGAAGCCCAACAAGGTCAATACCAACTAATACTAGNAGTATATATTTTGCCTTCATGGTAATTGGAATAATGAACATCAGTANAAAAGTAAGCTCTCGATTCCAGAGCAGCATCGCGAAAGCGGCAATTAAACCCGAAACTCCAGCAGAAGCTCCAACTACCGGGTAATCGCCCAAAAATCCGATCCAAGTTAATACACACTGAAGGAGCCCCCCNAATACACCGGCAATTAAATAAAGGGANAAAAATTTTAATTTACCTANACTTTCCTCGATCTGCCGCCCTGCAAACCAAATCATCAGGCAATTTATGAGAAGATGAAAAAAACCACCGTGCAGAAACTGAAATGTTAAAAGCTTCCAGATTTCTCCACTCTGTATATCTGATGCCCGAAGCATCCAGCTAGCAGTAAAACCCTGACTTCGACTTTGGATTATATAAAATAATATNTTTAGGACTATNAGAACAACGCATAGGGAGATNCCCGATCGATCTGACGCAGGGCGCCAGTCAGGCTCACGCATGTATGATCGGTCATCAAGCATTACTACTTCAAATCAGCCAGCTCTTCCTGAACCAATTCAATCAGCGGTTTAAAGGCTTCACTATCGAATTTAAAAGGGATATTTGCTGCTGAAAAAAGCTCAGGGAGAGGCCGTGAACCTCCTAGTGACAATGCCCTCTTGTAGTCAGCCAATGCTTTGCTTCGATCTGATTTACTATTATTCCAAACTCCAAGGGCTCCTAACTGAGCAATGCCATATTCTATATAATAAAATGGAACGAGGAAAATATGGCTTTGTCGGTGCCACATCTTGGTTCGCGCCATTTCGTGCCCGGTCCAATCAATATTCCCACCAAAACGATCCTGCAATTCGTTCCAGGCTGAATCTCTTTGATCAACGTTATGATCAGGATGGGTATAGATCCAATGCTGGAATGCATCAATAGTAGCAATCCAGGGAAAAAGACTGATCACTCCCTCTAAATGCTGCCTTCGTGCGCGCACACAATCCTCCTCAGAGTAAAACTCTTCTAGATGTTCATTCCCAACAAACTCCATACTCATGGATGCCACTTCACAAAATTCCAACGGAGCATGCTGATATTCATGAATATCCTCTTGCTGAGTTGCCAGCGTGTGGAATGCGTGTCCAGCCTCATGTAGGAGCGTTTCCACATCACGCTGCAAGCCCACTGCATTCATAAAAATAAACGGTAGCCGTGCCTCAGGAAGACTGCTTTGGTAACCTCCTGGGGCTTTTCCTTTGCGATTCGCCAAATCCAATAGCTTTTGGTCTCGCATAGTCTGAAATCCAGCCGCTAATTCAGAATCTATCTGATCAAAGATAACTTTAGTCTTAGAGACCATATCCTCCACTTCGGTGAAGGGCTTTAGCGGTTCTTTTCCTTCGGGGTCAACCGAAGTATCCCAAGGTCGTAGCGCTTCTAAACCCAGTTTGGATTTTCTTTGATTTAATAGATCATTATATGCGGGCATAACAACCTGCTCGACAGCTTCATGAAACTCGAAACAGTGCTCAGGCTGATAATCAAATCTTCCTTTTGAAATATGTTTGAAATCCCGATAATCGGAATAGCCTGCATTTTTTGCGATCTGGACCCGGATTCCCATTAATGCATCAAATTGACTATCGCAGTATTCTGATACTTCTAATCTTCTTTTTGACACTTTTTGCCATGCTTCTTCGCGTAAATTTCTATCAGTCTCCTGCAAGTATACCCCCATTTGGACCAAGGTTTTTTCTTCCCCTTTAAAATCGACTGTCAGTCCTCCCATTTTCTCCTGATATTGCTGGCCTAGCTTCGATTCCTCTGTTTCAAGAGGGACATTTTCCTCACGAAACAGATCGACCATAGACTGCCAGTCACGGTTCAATATTTTATACCTCTCAACGGGCAATTCACCACGATTAGGATGCGCTACAAACTTATTAGCCAGGGTAAAGAATCGCTCCTTGAGGTGAGGTTCTATATTCTCAACAAAATCCAAATACGCTCCTTTCGCCTCATCCACTGATGTATGGCAAGTCATTGCGATATAACGCCGAGAACCCTCTTCATCAAGTATTGCCCCCAACTCGCTGACCTTAAGCAACCAATTCTCCAATTCTCCAAAAGACTTACAGTCAGCCAAATCACGGTCCAATTGATCAAATAAGGGGGCGATATTATCCCAACTCTCAATTTTCATGCCAGCAGGGACAAATGAACGGGGCCTATAAGCCGGTAGATTTCCAAAGGGAAGTAATTCCATGGGGATAATATCGCAAATCAAAAGCAAATTGGAAATGTCATTTGACTAATCTAGCATGTATTTTTCCAGCCAGCTTTGGGGCAAAGTTCCGTGAGACAACAACCAATCATTGAATTTCTTAAGGCTCCATCCGCGTTTCTTCACTAAACGTCGGTAAAGTCTGTCATTTTCCAATCGACCGAGCCAGTAACTCATCGGAACAGCCGGAGAGCTGGTATACCAATTTACATCAGCCTCAGCACGAGCTTTGGTAAAACCGACATATTTCTGTAAATGCCCTACCCCCTGTTGATAGGTATAGCGCCCTGTATGGAGTCTCAAATCGACTAAAATTCGGTGAACCCGCCAAAGAGCGTCGTGAAGTTGGATTATTTTAGTCCAACGAGAAGAGTCTATCTTCAAGTCAGTCATCATTTGCTCGCACCAAAGCGTCCAGCCCTCATAAAAAATTGCATGAGCGAATAGCGCACGCCATTTCCTCTTATGTTTATTCGCTGTAACAAATTGCAAATGATGTCCTGGATAAGCTTCATGGGCACATGTTAAAGACACGCCAAAGTGTTGCTGCACTTCAGATAATTTATCAGCCAAAGTGGTCTTTGTAAGACTGAGATCATTAACCCAAAATATACCCCTTTGCCGTTTCTCAAACGGCCCGGGAGATGAATATGCCGCAGTAGGGTAAAGGTGCCTCATAAATTCAGGAACTAATCTTACATCTAGCTCGTCACCTTTAGGAAAACTAACGGCCTTACGGGATCTAAAGCCCTTTGCAACCCGCTGGGTCTCTGACTGATAAAACTCCAACAACTCACCACTAAACTTCCATTCAGATCGTGCAATTTCTATTATTTCACCTGCCGACTTGTTAGAGTCATACTTTTTTGTCTCTTTTCCGAGAAGATCTTCAATCCTACCGGCTTCATTAAGCGCAATAGCTTCAACTTCGGCCAAAGTATAATCTAATCCTAGCTCATCTCTAATACGCCTCTGGAGCCCTGCCTCACCCAGTGCAAAAGAATTTTTGGGTGCCAATGGCTTTTTCATGATCGCAGCGTGATAACGGGCCACACTTCTCTCGAGCTTGCCTATCATTGCTTCAGATTTAGGCCCCATAAACACTCTTAGGGCCTCCATAAAATCTGATGAACAACGCACAGATTGCTCCATGATTCTTCTCCAAACTAATTCAGGGTATTTGATTAGTTTTGCCGACTGTAACAAAAATTTCTGTGACTGATTGAGAATATTTCGAATATTTCGCTTTGCTCTTGCTGGCTCATCCTCTCCTCTTTGCATCTCGTGAAGCAAAACCCCAAAGAGATCATCTACTGCAGAGGGGTCCATTAAGTGAACTCCACGTTTGAAATCCTCTGATTCTGCCACCAACATTGCCCGAAACGCCAATCGGTCTAGCTGTTGATCAGGCTCAAGCTGATGGACAGACATCCCCCCCAAAACAGATAATGCTTTTTGCCGGCGCTTTTCACCCTTTTTGATAAGCCTTAAGGTGGGTTCTTCAAGTTTTCCCTCTGCAGATTTTATCCCCAAAGAATTGGCCCAAGTTGGGTGGTCCTCCAAGGTTGCTGAAAAATAATCTTCTAACAGAGTTTCAAAATCTTTTTTTGTGCCACTATTCATATTTATTAAGCAAGTTCCAAACCCGTAAAACCTCACTCACACTCCATGCCTGTGCGTCGCAACCGCGCTGCATGTGAGGCGCATTTCCATCCAGAATTTCCGGCAGATGACCAATACACCCTTCATTCAGAAGGGGCTCCACAGATAACAGATAACTTTTCGCTGCATGCACAGCTGACGCTTCGCCATCCCAGGATTTTGATAGCGCTTCACAGAAAGATGGGAATGGCCACATCCAGGCCGTACCATTATGGTACGCAGGCTTACGTCGCGTATCTTCCTCACCCTCATAAGTTGCCCAATAGGGCTTAAATGGGTCATTTAAAAGATCTCCATTGGCCGAATTAATTTCGAGTGGAAACACAACCTCCAAAGGAGCAAGAGTTCTGATACCTCCGGGGACAATAAGATGATCGCTAGCTGCCAATACCGTTTTTCTAGCCAATTCACAGTCTATTCCCTCAAGGGCTACTGCTACCAAAGCATTCGGCCTCAAATATCCATCTTTTTGGGCATTGATTGCGGTAATTCCTGATTTTGCATGCAGGCAATCTGACAGCCATAGATCATTTTGNTTCCCATATAAACTATTTAATGAACCTGCAGCTCGATGCGCCAAATCACCCCATTCTCCTTCCGGATTTAACCTATGCAAATGTTTGAGCAGCCTAATCCAAAGCGCCTGGATTTCTATGGGGTAACCTTCCCGCGGAGTTCCTGCAGGATAATTAGTATCCATCCAGGTAAAGTGAGAAGGACTCCATATGAGACCACTAGATTCATCCATGTGAACACCGTTAGTGGTTCCTTTTCGATATCCATTGCCAATTGAAATCAAAACTTCCTCAAGGCACCTGCCATCTCCGATATTTTTATGCAGATGCCCTCCTCCTAGTTCTTCAACAACCAGAGAAAACCATAAAGGCGCATCTGAAGTGTCGCGATTACTATGATCCTGACCATTTAGCGAGTTGGGCAAAGTGCCCGCCTTTTCCATGCAAGCAAAAGTGTTAACTATATGAACAACATCATTAACTCGCCCAGCTGAAAGCAAACCTCTTGAAACAATAAACGTATCCCTGCCCCAATCCAAAAACCATGGATATCCGGCTATCACAGTACTGCCACTCCCTCTTTTTACTATAAACTGACTGAGGGCCCCTTCTAATCGATTTCTAAAGGTATTTTTAACCGCTCCTGAAACCGGCATTTCACTACCAGTTGCCTCGGCAGAAACTTCAATTGTAGCAGAACTAGATGGTATTAGCGGAATCTCAAACCATCCCGGACTACACGCGTCGCCCGTCGGACAATGGCCGCGACTTGCCTCATTAGCATGCTCCACACTTCTGCACCATTCCATCTGTTGATGAAACAAGCCCTTATCAATAACTACATTAAGTTGCCGTTCTGGCGAAGGAGCAAAAGTAAATCCTAACTCATCGGAAGTAATTTGATCGTTAAAAAATTTTTCTGCACTTCCGTCTAAATGAGTTTCTGAATGAAAACTACGATCCTCAATNTCAATTCTAGCGGTTAAACTAAACTTCTTGTCCTCTTTGAGACATCGTCCTTTTTGAGGCTNATTTTCTTTTCTGGTAAATTTCACTAACGTTGAGTTTTTATTGGGAATCAGGGCCACTTCCATCTCTACTTCAACTGATCTACTGTCTCCAGCACTCACTAGAAACTTCCACCGCGAGGGCATCCCAGGGCTAAATTCTATTAAATTATCCAAATTTAACTGGCTGATAAAACCATCAGCAACCGCCCAAACTCGCAATCTTTTTGCGAAAATATGTCTGTCAACCGGTGAATATTCATCGAGATTAGCCCCCAGTAGGCAATCGTATTTAGAAGTTACCCCCCCTAAGTCGACACATATCCTAGCCATGCCTCCTCTCCGGTTAGTCAACAATGTAAGTGGCTTGGTAAACTGTGCTTTACCTGAACGAAAATCATCACAGCTGATTTGTCTGTTCTCAGGCAGTATTGGTAAAAACCTCACTAAGCCCTCAATTCTATGCCCTACTTCAATAGACCTACGAAAAATAATTAATTCTTCACAATTCATTGCCTTCGGAGAAAATACTGCTATATGCCCCGTCTTCACCGAAACTGAGCTTTCGCTCCTTGAACCAAGGGAGACTCTGAAAGGCTCCTGGTCCGATACTATTAACCAATTCTTGTGAGGCACGGGTAATATCCGGTCGGAATCAGTTGGTTTCCATACACTAACCATTGGATATAAATGATTAACATTATCCAAATTGTCCGAATTCATTATTTCATCCAATGAATTTAACCGCGCAACTAAAGAGACAAAGCCAATAGCATTCTTAGAAATTAAGTCTGCTGCTTTCTGCCATTGAAATTCTCCTAGTTCCTCCGGTTCAAACCGGCAAGCCAAGCATTGCATCGCCAAGGCGGCCTGAGTGCGCCTAGTAGAATAACATGCACCAAAATCATCTGAACTGTTCTCATTTGACAGGCATAAAACCTCCATGGGACCTAGGGCAAGAGGATCTGTACTGATAACTATTTCCCGCCCCGAGATAAGATCTATATATTCCCCTTTTTCAACTATGTATTCATGACTACTCTTTTCATCAAGGTTCACGAGAATCAATAATTTATGAATATCATCAGATGAAATTCGCCAGAGAGCATAAACAGGAGAATCTGAACTACTTTCACGTCTTAACTTAGCCCCCTCAAAAAAACATGGGTGGCTAGCCAAAATACTATTCAACTGAGAAAGTTCTTTGACTATATTATCTTTTGAATCCCAGTTTAAGCCTCTTGAAGAGTGAACATTTACNCGCTCCTTTGCTTGCCACTCCACCCCATTCGTGAACCCAAAAGCACCATTCACACTAGCTAAAGCGCATAACCTATTACGCATTAATGACCAACCTTTGCCCCTGGACGAAAGCCTCTCATTATCATGTGTTTCACTATAATGAACCAAAGTACCCACCTGAACACTTTGAGANTGAGCATGATCTAAATATCCAGAAACATTATCTCCACTAAACTCCTGGAATAATTCTGAGTATGCCCACTGCATACCTCCCTTGGTTAATAATCCAGAAGTATCCTCCCAGCCTCCACCTAACCCCTCCAATAGGAATATGGTATTAGGAAATTCTTCTCGAACTCTTGCAAT
Organism: Verrucomicrobiales bacterium; assembly: GCA_002719595.1. Taxonomy (GTDB): domain Bacteria; phylum Verrucomicrobiota; class Verrucomicrobiia; order Limisphaerales; family UBA1100; genus UBA1100. The sequence continues at coordinate 36,556 of PBEJ01000006.1, read as the reverse complement.
TATATACCTCCAAACCTGCATCGGAACCTTGTACCCGGCATCACATCGAAAACCATCAACTCCTCTCCTGCACCATGTTAAAAAAGCATCAGCCAAATACTCCCATAGTTCTCCATGATTTGGATCTAATTCCACAAGATCTCCCCATGTTACCCCCCATGCGCCGGGGCTAGCAAAGTCCCCATTTGATTCACGCAGGAACCACTCAGGATGATGATTTTGTAATCTACTTCCCCATCCAGTGTGATTTATAACCAAATCTAAAAATACCTGAGCTCCATAGCCATGCGCTGAGTCGGTCATTTCACAAAATTGCTCTACCCCAGTAGTACGTTTATCGAATTCTACTAATGCGGGATCTACAGCAGTAAGATCTCCGCACGCATAAGGACTACCAAAACGCCCCATCCGCGCATACGTCGTAGGGGTAGGCCCCACGGGTAACAAATGGAGTATTTTACAACCTAAGGTCCCAAAAACATGGGGAAATTCTTTGACCAGCGAACGAAACGTACCACTAGAGGGAATGACCGTGTAACCCTGTTCATCCAAAGATAATATCCTCTGATCATCTAGATCGGCTTCCGTGTTATTGGAATACATATTGGCCCCNAACATACGCGGGAATGCGCAATAAATNGTATTTTCTGATCGGCATGAATTTGGGTGTACGGATATCCCTATATTATCACCCTCTGGCCAATACTGATTTCCACAAGAATCCAAAACATGTGCTTTTGCCTGAAACCAACCTACTTCAGAAAGCGCTAGAGACAGGTCGGAATAATCTAACCCTCTTTGCATTGGAATATCCCTCCAACTGGTTTCCAATTGCACCTCAGGCTCTTGAATCGATTTAATAATTCCTTCGCGAACCTCTTTTCCTCGACCGATATTAGTTCTAAGAACGGCATTACAGCCAGAGGGCACACCATGAATAACAAAACGAACAACATCCCCTACATAGCGAACAATGTTTCCTCCGCAGGATGGTTGCATTTTTAAATCCATTAACTGAAGGCAATGATGCAATGGATATTTTGGTGTGCCCACAAAAAAGGCGGGCTTATATGCCCGCCTTGGGAATAAGAATGTTAATAGCGATAATGTTCAGGTTTATAGGGGCCTTCTACTGAAACATTAATATAATCAGCCTGCTCTTTACTAAGCGTGGTAAGCTTCGCCCCCAGTTTGTCTAGATGCAGTCTTGCCACCTCCTCATCAAGTTCCTTGCTGAGTCGATATACATCTATTTTTCGGTCTGGGTTTTTTTGGATGTCAATTTGGGCTATGGTTTGATTAGTAAAGCTGTTAGACATTACAAAACTTGGATGGCCGGTAGCACAACCTAAATTGATAAGTCGCCCTTCGGCCAATAAGAATATGGAACGACCGTCAGGAAAGCTATATCGGGTTACCGGACCACCTGGGATGGTATCGTCCTTAATNACTTCTTTAGTCACCCCTTCCATTTCCTCCAGCCCGGAAACCTGAATTTCATTATCAAAATGTCCAATGTTGCAGACAATTGCCTGATCTTTCATTTTGGACATATGCTCAGCGGTAATAATATCCTTATTCCCTGTGGTCGTCACAAAAATATCAGCTACCGGCAGAGCATCCTCAACAGTGGTGACCTGATACCCTGACATACAAGCTTGCAAAGCACAGATTGGGTCAATTTCTGAGACCATGACTCGTGCGCGCTCGTTTGCTAGTGATTCTGCAGAACCTTTACCCACATCACCATATCCACATACCATCGCAACCTTGCCTGACACGAGAACGTCCAACGCCCTTTTAATTCCATCAACCAACGAATGGCGACACCCGTATACATTGTCGAACTTTGATTTGGTCACTGAATCATTTACATTAACAGCCTGGAAAAGCAGTTCACCACGTTCCTGCATTTGAAGAAGACGGTGAACCCCTGTTGTTGTTTCTTCTGAAACTCCCACAACTGTTTCTGACATATTACTCCAATGATTCGGCTTATCAGAATACACTTTTCTAAGTAAATCTTTGACGACTTGTTCCTCCTCATTTGAAGATGGTGTATCTATCCAGTTACTGCCGTTTTCAAGTTCGACCCCCTTGTGTATTACCAAGGTAGCATCCCCTCCGTCATCCACTATCTGGTCCGGGCCTGANCCATCAGGCCAAGTAAGCGCATTGTATGTGCACTCCCAATATTCTTCCAGGGTCTCACCCTTCCAAGCAAATACAGGAATACCTGCATCAGCAATCGCTGCGGCAGCATGGTCCTGAGTAGAAAAGATATTACATGAACACCACCGTACATCAGCGCCAAGGGCAACCAACGTTTCGATTAAGACAGCTGTTTGAATTGTCATGTGAAGTGAACCCATTATCTTTACCCCAGCTAAAGGTTGATCCGGGCCGTACTTTTCCCGGGTTGCGATAAGTCCCGGCATTTCCTTCTCCGCAATAGAAATTTCCTTCCTGCCAAATTCCGCAAGCGAAATGTCTCGCACTTTATAATCCAGTTTAATTTCCTCTAGAGTTGTTGTCATTNTATTCCTTATTTAACTGCACGTTTTAAAGCCGTAACTTTATCGACTTTTTCCCACGTAATGGCTTTATGGTTTTTTCCAAAATGACCGTAGTTGGTCGTATGTAAATAGATAGGACGCAATAAGTTTAAGTGCTTCACAATGTCNGCAGGCTTGAAACTAAAGACCTTTTTCACAGCCCGTATTATTTTAGCCTCTGAAACGGCATTAGTCCCGAACGTATCCACATGAACTGAAACCGGCTTAGGATAGCCGATAGCATAAGCAAACTGCACCTCACATCGTGTGGCAAGACCGGCGGCGACGATGTTTTTCGCGACATAACGCCCCATATAAGCCGCACTCCGATCGACTTTACTCGGATCTTTTCCGCTAAAAGCTCCACCCCCATGCCGACCTACACCCCCATACGTATCAACTATAATTTTTCGACCGGTAAGACCACTGTCTCCTTCAGGACCTCCTGTGACAAATCTACCGGTAGGATTGATTAAGATCTGAGTATCATTACCCAGCATTTTTTTGGGGATCACTTTTTCAATAACATGTTTATTTATGAAACCACGTATCGTCTTATTGGTTGCATTTGCAGCATGTTGGGTTGAAACCACCACNCTCGTCACCTTCGTCGGCTTTCCGTTATCATACAAAACAGAAACCTGCGTCTTGGCGTCAGGCCTCAGCCATTCCGCCTTTCCGGCCTTACGNAACTTCGTTAACTGCCGCCCCAACCGGTGGGAATACATAATGGGAGCAGGCATTAATTCTTTTGTTTCGTTACATGCGTANCCAAACATGAGGCCTTGATCCCCAGCCCCTTGTTCAGCCGTCGCTTTTCCTGAGGCTTTTCTGGCATCAACCCCCTGAGCAATATCCGGACTCTGGGCTGTCAGGTAATTGTTTATGAAAACCCGATCAGCATGGAATGTATCGTCATCATTAATATATCCGATACCGCGAATCGCTTTTCGGATTACAACCTCATAATCAAAACGAGCCTTGGTAGTAATTTCGCCGCCAACGCAGACAACATTGCTCTTAACAAAGGTCTCACACGCAACACGACTATGTTTGTCTTGAGCAAGACAAGCATCCAAGATTGCGTCACTAATTGTGTCAGCTACCTTATCTGGGTGACCCTCTCCGACTGACTCAGATGAGAAAATATATTTACCAGCCATGTTGTATTATATTCATATTGACGTATCCGGATAAAAAGATATTAAATAATTGAGGTTCGTCAAATTAAAATTTTACCCGGATGAGTCAAACTCTAAAACATTTAAAAGCCCTAAGCGATCCAACGCGCCTTAGGCTTTTAGCGTTACTCCATAATGAAGAATTATCTGTTAACGAAATACAAATTATTACAGAACTGGGCCAATCTCGAATTTCTACCCATTTGAGCCTATTGCAAGAGGCGGACCTACTAATTTCTAGAAGGGACGGAAAACGCTCATTTTACAAAATAAACAATGATCCAACCATTGAATCACTTAATTGGATTATCCCCGCTATTGAGAGCACCAAGAAACAATCCCAGCATCTAGAAGATGCAAAAAGTTTGAAGCGGGTAATAAATCAAAGACACAAACAAAATCAATTATACTTTAACCAAGTCGCGGGTAGGTTTGACCAAAAATATGGACCAGGTCGATCATGGCAAGCCTTTGGAAAACTATTGATTGAACTAGTTCCCCCGTTAGACATCGCTGATCTAGGATCTGGTGAAGGCTTGGTTGGAGAACTTCTCGCCCAAAAAGCGCGTAAAGTTTTCTGCGTAGACATATCAAAGAAAATAGTAAAATTCGGTCAGACAAATGCCGAAAAAAACGGCATAAAAAATATTGAGTTCTTACATGGTGATATAGAAAAAATTCCCTTAAAAACTAAAAGTGTTGATGTTGCTCTATTTAGCCAATCTCTTCACCATGCAAAAANCCCCNAAACTGCATTAAAAGAAGCACACCGCGTNCTTCGTGACTCAGGCCGTTTGATTATTCTGGATTTAATAGAACACCAATTTACCCAGGCAAAGGAGGTATATGGCGACCTCTGGCTTGGCTTTTCNAAAAACACTCTCCATAACTGGATTGAAGAGTCAGGGTTTTTCAAAGTAGATATNTCAGAGGCGGATCGTGAAGATGACCCACCCCACTTCACAACCTTACTGGCAACAGCANAAAAACAAGGCTAGGCTAACCCTTTAAGGAGCCCTGTGCTATCACCCAATCGTGCCGTGGGAACATCAACCATATCCAGCATCGAGAGGAATAGATTAGCCATAGGCGTGTAGCGCGGATAAACCATATGAGTTCCAGTTTTTAATTTCCCGTTTGCTTTCCCGGCTAGAACAACAGGCAAATCATGATGAGTATGGCGATTACCATCACCAATTGCCCCTCCATATACAATCATTGAGTGATCAAGTAATGTGCCATCTCCTTCACGTATTGATTTCATACGACCTAAGAAATGGGCAAATAAAGAACAATGATAATGATTAATTTTTGCTAAAGCCTCNACTTTCTTTGCATCATTACGATGGTGAGAAATGCTATGGTGNCCGTGCCTTACTCCCAGGTCGGGATAACTACGATTATCCCCATCATGAGCCAATAGATACGTGGCAATTCGAGTACTATCGGTTTGAAAAGCTANGGCCATCATATCTCCCATCAAACGAACATGATCACCAAAATCTCTGGGCTTACCAGAAGGCGCAGTAAATCCNTCAGGTANNGNAACTGGACNTGANGATGCTGATTCAACCCGTNTTTCAATTTCCCTTACTGAGTCGAGATATTCATCAAGTTTACGNTTATCTGTGTAACCCAATTTNCCCTCAAGCTTTTTGGCGTCTTCCAATACGAAATCCAAAATACTTTTCTTAAGTATGCTCCTGCGCTGCCTCCCCTCATTCATTTCTTTTTTTGATCCACCGGCAAATAAACGATCAAATACAGCTTTAGGATNTGATTCCGGAGGCACCGGGGTTGTTTCATTTTTCCATGCCAAATTAAACTGATAGGCACAACTATAACCTGAGTCACATTTTCCACTCAAACGTGCTCCGTCACTACTCAACTCTAATGAGGGAAACCTGGTATTTTTACCATATTCCCTCGCTGCAATTTGATCCACCGAAATGCCTAATTTAATATTAGCACCCGATGTTTTTCGTGCCTGACAGCCGGTAAGAAAAGTAGCATTTGCGCGGGCGTGATCCCCTGCTCCATCCCCATTTGCCTCCGCCCTTTCATGAGCCAAGCCGGAGAATACAATCATGTCCTCCCGAAAACCCGAAAGAGGCTTTAGTGTCGGCGAAAAATTATAATCCTGTCCGATCCCCTTTACATTCCATTGATTTTGGATCACACCATTCGGTATGTAGATAAAAGCCATCCGGGTGGGAAATTCTAGAGATCCCGAAGCCAAAGCTTTAGAGGAAAACATAGCCTCCATCGAAGGCAATGCCATGGCGGTACCTAAACCCTTAAGAAATGTTCTTCTCCCTATTTGCAGCTGTCTGCTCATTTAATATATAAGACACATTATATCGGTAAATATTCAATAATTCAAGCAGTCTAATTTGATGCTTCCCCTCTCTTCATATCGAAAGGAAGGCTCTGGACAATAGATACCACCAACTCATCGTGCTGATAACCCTTTGAACTCAATCGTTTGACTATATGCCCCACCACCCTCTCATCATAAAACTCCAGCCCTCGACCCAATGCGTAAACCATCATTTTTCTAACCAGACTCTCAACGTATAAATCCAGTTTTTTACTGGTAATTATGTTTTGTAGATCATTAATACCTTTAAAAGATTCACCTGTATCAAGCACCCCACTGGTATCAATTTTTTCTCCATTATCCGTCAATCTGTACCGGCCTATACCGTCATAATTTTCAAAAGCAAATCCAATAGGGTCCATTTTTTTGTGACATGATGCACATACGACATTGGATCTATGCTTTATCATTTGTTCGCGCAGAGTTTCACCCTCTCCCTGCTCAACCTCAAGTTCTGGAACATTTGGAGGAGGCGGGAGCGGAGGCGTTCCCAGAATATTGTCTAAGACAAACTTTCCCCTTTTGACAGGAGAGGTTCTATTCGGATCACTTGTTACGGTTAGTATGCTACCATGTCCGAGCAACCCTCTCCGTTGCACATTATTTAGCGAAACTAATCTAAAATGAGCCCCGTCTATGTCGCCTATTTGGTAATGCGCCGCAAGCCGGTCGTTAATAAATGAATAATCTGCACTAATTAATTCCTTAATATTAAGATTATTTTTAAGCACATGAGCATAAAGCAATTCTGTCTCACGCCTCATGTCCTCTTTTAAATCGGCTGTAAATAAGGGAAATATTTTCTTATCAGGCTTGTAAACATCTAGGTTTCTTAACCCAAGCCATTGCCCGGTAAAATCTCTTACCATACCGTAAGAACGACCATCACGGATCATTCTTCTAATTTCAGATTCTATATTTTTCCGAAGTAGTCCTTTTTTGGCAAAATCCAACAATCGATCATCAGGCATACTTCGCCATAAAAAAAAGGCCAATCTCGATGCTAGTTCATACTCGTTTAATTGCCTAATTGATTTCGGGTTATCAGGCGCCCCATCAAGCTCCCATCTGAAAAGAAAATTAGGTGACACAAGAACAGCCGTTACTGCCAATCTTAACCCATCCTCAAAACTACCCCCATTGTCGCTCCCTCTTTTAACCAAAACCAGAAGTCGATTTATTTCTGAACTCGTTACTTCACGACGGTAAGCACGACGTAGAAAAGTTTTTAGAAATGCCTCAGCGGCTCTTCTTCGTAAATGACGATCTATTGGGTATTTAAAATACTCCTTTTGGAAATTCGAAAGTGAATCAAATCCTTGCCCGGTCTCGCTTTCGGGCTTAACTATGACTTTTGTGGCAATTTTTTCAGCAGCATTAATATATTTTTCTAATAACAGTGGTGAAACGGTCAAAACATCCCCTATATTGTCAAAACCATGTCCAGAATCATCAGCTGGGAAATCATTCGCTGGGTCGAAATCTACATACATCAAATCTCTAACCACATTGTTATATTCAGTTCTGTTCAGGCGCCGAACTGTTACTCTTCCGGGGTCTGGAGGAGAAGATTTATAAAATTTGTCGAGAGCATGCCGAGTCCANCCAGCCAGTAGGTCCTGTTCGCTTTTTGATGGTCTTTTCTTAATATGTTCGGGCGGCATTTCACCAGCGACAACAAACTTATGTAGCTGTTCCCACAAACGATACCCCTTCTGTACATCTCTCTCTGTTTGGTATTGATCTAAAGCTAACCCCCCCTTTTCTTCCCCATCGCCGTGACACTGATAACAGTATCTCTCAAGAAGTGGCAAAATCTCTTCAGTAAATGCCACCTTGTTCATATCATTACCCAAGACAGAAAAAATGAAAAAAGTAAGATAAAATATANACAAACTAATCTTCATTACATTCCTAGTTACACTCGAAAGAAAATTATCATCTACAATTTAAATGAATAATTCGCGTACAGGGTTGCCCAAGTCAGTAATCGGAACAGGCCTATCGCCCGCATATAAATTTTTCGATGGATTAATGCCCATTGCCCAATGAATGGTGGCAAATAAATCGGGTACCGAGACCGGCCTTTCGATAATTTTTTTCCCTATTTCATCCGTAACTCCAATGGATTTTCCGTGATTGAGACCACCTCCAGCCAGTACAACTGTAAAAGCTGAAGATTGATGCCCCCTTCCTCCCCCTGAATCAAATCCAGGTGGCCGCCCAAATTCCGTTGACACCACTATTAATGTCTTTTCGAGCAACTTATGCGTTTGCAGATCCTTCACTAGTGTTGCTAATGCCTGATCAAGCTGCTGAATGATCAAGTGTTGCTTCAACTGACCTTCTTGGTGTGTATCCCATCCAGTGCCATTAACAAAATTCAAATTAAACGACACTTCCTGAAACCGAACCCCCCGTTGAATCAATCGACGCGCCAATAAACAACGTTGGCCAAATTCACCACCATAAGCGTTTCTTAAGGTTGCCGATTCTGATCCCAGATCAAACGCATTCATAAAGCTACCCCCGGACATTTTCTGGGATTTTTCTATGGTAGAATCATAATCTCGAACCACGGAGTCTCTGGGGTTACGAGCAATAAAAGCTTTTCGTGTTTCTGACAAAAGCTGATTCCGAATCGACTGTCTTGCTGTGGAAATGGATTTTGGACGAGCGAGCCCCGCTGGGCCATGCTCGGTACTGGTTAAATAAACAAAACCATGCTGAGCCCCAAGGAAACCCGGCCCGCGAGTTAAGTTGGGGTAGCCCATTAAGACATACCCGGGCACAGCCCCCTCAAGGGTTCCTTTTTCATGAGCAATAACTGAACCGATGGATGGATAAACAATAGTTCCACTGACCGGTCGACCCGTATGCATTTGATTGGTTGCTGCGGCATGCTCATCGACAGTTTCATGGTGAACAGTACGGAGCAATGNAAAGTGCTCCATTAAACCTGAGCATTGTTTAAGGTGCTCACAAACACGCAACCCAGAGACACTCGTTTCAATTGAATCATAATACGAACCCGGCTTGTTAAGCTTTGGATCTCCTTTAATTTTAGGGTCCCAGGTATCAATTTGGCATGCTCCACCGCCCAGCCATATATGTATACAATGTTCAACTTTGCCTGAAGCGAAGTCAGGCCGTTTAGTCNCAGAAACAGAAAAAGGAACTAAGGATGCTCCAGCTACACTTGATAGAAAATTGCGCCGATCGATCATGGTACGAAAATGAATTCCGGTGAATTAATTAATGCATAAACAACATCCTCAAATCTTCTCCGCCAGTCCGAATTTAACCTACTGGTTGGCTGATCCCCTTCCAGCACAAGACGTTCAATTTCTATTTTTATTCGATTCGCNTCCTCNGAAAGATGATTATTCCAAGAAACATCCAACACTCTCTCCTGAATTACAAACGGCTTAGCGTTTCTGATTATTCTATCCATGTAGCCCGGGGCGATGTGATTCTTCATAGTCCACAACTCATGATTGGTTGGATTTCTGGAAAGAACCCGTACGTAAAGGTTTTCAATTAGAGCTCCGGGATTTTGCTTTTGGAGCGCCATTTTTGTAAATGCACTGTCATCAGATAATTGAGTAATCCTCCGCCCTACGACCCCATTAGCGACAATGGAAGGCTGAAGAACATTTGGTGCTTCGTCCCTTTTGCTTAATGCATCTTGACGAGTATCTCGCCAGCCAAATACTTGCAAGGCGTCCACAATAGTTTGAGCTCTGGGAATCGCAAGGGATGGGCGATCACGTTCATTAGAGAGTGATGTGAACTCCCATGACTTCCTGGGAATCCCAAGATTTAAAAATGTGGAAACCGTACCTCTTCCATTTATATCCAATGTGAGGGGCTCTACTGACATTTCTTTTCCTGCTACTGCAAACAATGAATCTACTATTTGTTCAGCAGACATCCTTCTGCGTACAGGACCCGAATTAAAATGACCATCGGAATTTCTGGCCTGAAGATCAACTGGATCAATTTGGCGCTGATAGACATGTGAATTTAGAATCAATCTTGCTATGTGCTTGAAGTCATAACCGCTAAAAACAAACTCACGCGAGAGCCATTTTAGCAATTCAGGATGCGATGGCACTGCTTCTTCCCAATCATCAACCGAATCAACCAAACCCCAGCCTAGATAACGTTTCCATATTCGGTTAACCATCACCTCCGAAAAACGTTTCGCATTTTTTTCCGTAATCATAGATGCCAGTCTCGCTCTGGAATCACTAACCTTCAGTTGCCCTAGTGGCTTATCGATAAAAGGCCATTTTGGAGAAACTGACACACCAGGCTCCAATGTAACCTCAACCTTAGACTTATGGCCAGGAATCAAGGGGACACTACTTGTCGGTGGAACCTTTAACGCACCCCGTTGTAGCATTGCAGCAATACTAAATAGATCTTCTTGATTGAATGAATGAAAAGGTGCGTCATGGCAACGTGCACATTTCATCTGCATACCCAAAAATGCCTGACTAATTATCTGGGCTTTTGCAGCCATCGGGACGTCATTCTGTGTTGCGACACCAAAACCTGANGTACCCCCNTAATAACGGCTACCCTCCATCATCACCAGCTCACTGACAAACCGGTCCATAGGCTTGTTGTCTTGAANAGATTCGTGAATCCAAAACCGGAAAGGCCCCGTATTATTCAATTTAGGTTTAACGATATTCGGGTTTTCAGCCAANACGTCCTGCCAATAACTTGTCCAATGATCCGCCCATCCCAATTCATCATCCAGATAACGCTCAATAGCCTTAGCTCTCTTGTTGGGGCTCTTATCCGCTCTGAAAGCCGAAAATGANCCTACTGATGGAACAACACCGATAACATCCAAAGACACACGCTTNAGAAATAAATCATCATTAACAAGTGGTAGCACTGACCTACCAACCTTATTTAATTTTGCGTTAATAAAATGATCAATCTCATTTGAAGCGGAATATCCCGGAACAGATTTTGGAACCGCCACATGAATATTGTTTTTGGCCCAATGATTGAGGCCCTCATGCTTACGCTGCCATTTTTCAACTTCCTCCAATCCAACTGAAGCTCGTCTCTTGGAATTAAAAAGCCTAATTCGTTCTCGTGAGGCATAGAGATACTCGTTCCAACNACTATCNGTTAGTATAATTGGTGATTTAGGTGATATTATTTCAAATGGCTTTCCTTTGGCNGAAAAAGCCAGACACAATTCTCCGGTTTCCGGACGCCGTTTNCCTGCTCCGCCNACAAAAGCTTCGAGCAATAAATGTACCTCTTTCCCATCAGATTGATATTCGACCACTACCTCCTGCATCCCGGGCCGTAGGAGCCGAGTTACCGGCCCCAGATTTTCCGGGTTTTTTGAAACCTTGCCATGAGCGCTAGTACTCGTGGATGCCTTCTTAAGTGAAACAATCTTCTCTCCGTTAATTTTCAATCGTGAGGATGTGCGTGATCTGAGTAGCAACTTAATTTGGCCCTTGGGCAGCACTACCCGTGTCTGCGCACGAAGCAAAAATACGTCCGGACGATCAATAATAATNCCTTTGCTNTTATATTTATTTGGCAGGTACGGAATTGCAAATGCAGGTTCGCGGAATGATTCCACAGGATCAGAAGCTATGAGATTCCAGTTTTCGGAAACGCCTTCATGTATATCTATTTTAACATAACCGGCAGGAGCTTTACTGGGATTATCAATAAATCTGGGGGCATCAAATTTATAGCGCATTTTCATCCGTGAAGCGGAAACTACATGTCGATAAATAGCTACTTCATCAATACCCCCTTGCAAGGTAACTGCCTGTTTTCCTCCCATTGACGATCCGATCCAAACTTCATCATTCCCCGTCCAAGGCTCATCAGCAGTCTCTCCACCCTTGTCCCACACCCCTTTCACTGGAAGACCATCTATATACCCGCGAATACTTTTAGAATCACCATAGGTGTAGGAAATAGCTACATGATGCCACGCACCCAAAGTAAAACCACTACTAGAAGTCCATCGATGCCAATCAGCGTCTTCTTTATTTGCTTTATTACGAAAGAGAAAACTAATACCCACCCTGCCTGCCTTTACGCTGGTAAGACGGAGCGAATAATTCTGATTATTGGTTGGCATACCTGAATTTTGGGTTCGCCCTTTCCCAATAATATATGAATAGGTGCTGACAGAGGTCGGATTTACCCACGCCTCCAATGTAATGGAATCACCGTTATTGAAATCCAGTACGCTTTTACTTCCAGGATCCTTGAGCCGAAGATATTGCTGCCCTCCACTCAATCGAATGGCCTTATTATCGGAATTAAAATAGGGGTAGTATTTCGCAAGTGGCCCGGGGCTAACCACATCAACCTTACCTACGATATCGGCAAAAANATTGCCTACCTTTGATGGAATACGAGTTCCCTCAACATCATTAAATCGGAAATACAGGGAAGGCTTATCCTGTAGAATCATTTCTTCATATTGCTCTGCCTTCGTAGTGAAGAATAAAGGCATCCAACAGAGAACAAAAATGAAACTCCTAGACACGAAAAGATTTTCGCCTAATAACGCAAAAAAACAAGGCCCAACTATAGGTTGGGCCTTCATAAATACTGACTTTATTTANGGTTTCTCCTTAATATTCAACCAAGTATGCACATGTGGCTTTCCACGGAAATACCACAACATCGCCGGTCCCTCCACCTGCCAAACGTCCCACACCTCGTCTTTGCCAATATTTTCATCCTTATAATAGGCAATGTGTAAATTCTCGAAGCCATTCTTATCAATCATTTTCATGGACTCATCGACATCCTTTTTGCGAAATAGCGCGAGCATATCCTTCATAACCTCCCGCATTAATTGTTGCTGATCTTTGCTCATATCAGCTGTTCGCAACCCAGGCAGCCCTTTCTTTTTGCCGGTTAATTCAACCGTTTTAGTACCACGCTCACCACGTGATTGCCCGAGTAGCGCAGCTTTACGCTGTTTCCCGTCAAGTGCTTGAAAAAGTTCATTAGGCCGCTTTGCCTGGAACCAATAGGCATTTCCCTCGTGATCTGCCTTCTCATTAAAACTTTTGGCCGCATGCCCGTAGAANATGGGCCCACCAAAGGCTGTGCCTTCCANCGAGTCCCCGTCACATCTTCTGGTCATATGCCTTCCGGTGAACACCAATTCAAATTTACCACTTCCGGGTTCTCCGAAAATGGCAATGGCACTGTCCCCGAAATCACCAGGCTTTGAATCATGCTCAACTTGATCAAACACTGCTTTTCTATATTCAGGGCTATGGAGGCCATTAAAGATATCTTTCACCAAATCAATCTGGTCATCCTCCATATCTCCAACAGCCAGTTTTTTCTGAATATGCCAGTTATTTTCCACGCGATTACGCAGGGGGTGTTCCCATGGAAAACAAATAGACTCACGCTGCTTCTCAGTGAGCGTCTTGTAAAGTTGCGCAACCTGCGTCTCAGGCTGAATCTTTACTTTCTTTGCCAATACTGAGGGAGCAACCACCGTCGCCGCAATGCCCGCACTTGCAGTTTTCAAAAAATCACGGCGAGTCGGATCATTTTGCCCAAAGAAATTATTTTCAGGATCAGCCTTCATAAACAAAAGACTAGATGTTTTGCTCCTACTGGCAATTTGTTTTTTCCCTCAATAACCTTACTCAAAATAAACACTCAAACACAATTGGGGAAATTCATAGATAAAGGGCTTCCCAAAAGTATCCTTAAACCTCTACTTCCTAGCTTCAGGCGTAATGGTCAAATTTACTTTTTTGCCTTTTCTCATGACAATCACCTTTAATGGTTTACCAATCTTGATGCCATTTAGGGCTTCAGTATAATCGTAGATGTTGGAAATTTTTACTGCCCCAAATTGAATGATAACATCTTGGGATTTAATCCCAGCCTTGTCGGCAGGCCCACCCGGACGTACATCATTAATTAGTAAACCTTTTTCATCTGAGGCGTAATCAGGAATGACACCAGTATAAGCCTTTAAACCAGCACGACTTTGACCTCGATTCCCGCGTTCCACCTTGATGTAATCTGGCCGTTTCATATCCCCGGCCAAATCCATGAGTAATTGTGCGGTGAACTTAGCCAAACGCTCCATGTCTTCATAATTCAAAGTGTCCGGATCGTCGGTCGGCTTATGGTAATCCTTATGNAGACCAGTAAAGAGACAGATCGATGGTACTCCCTTNGGATAGATAGAAGTAATATCGGTTGGTTGGTATGGGTCATCCTGCAGTTTCAGGCTAAACCCAGCGGCTACATTGCGTTTTTCAACCATCTTCTTCCAGACACTCGAACTACCCATTCCCTGCATGATTAACTCATTATTTTTCATTCGTCCAACCATGTCTAAATTAATATAGGAAGTAACCTGCTTGAATGGAATAGGCGGGTTCTTGGCATATTGCGCTGAACCTAATAAGCCCAGCTCTTCCCCTGTCCACCAGCAAAAGATAATGCCACGTTTAAATTTCTCGGGATTCTTTTTCCGTTCCTGAGCCAAATACGCAGCTAATTCAAGAAGCGTCACCGTTCCTGAGGTATTATCATCAGCTCCATTGTGAATACTGCCGGGGTTACCCCCCTTAGGCTGTAGTGAACCATCATTATAACCCAAATGATCATAGTGAGCCCCAATCATTACATATTCAGGGTTATCTGTATCAACCCCAGGTGGAAGCACAGCTATTACATTATTATCATTACGTTCCACCTTTTTTACCGCAGCCGATATCTTGATTTTCACACCTGGCAAAGCGAACCCATAGGGCACATGAGGGTTTTCCTTATCCAAGCCATCTTGAACTTTCTTAATACTCTCCTTACCCGCAGCGGCAAAAATAGCATTTGCCAGCTTATGATTACCCGACAAGGCAACCACACTACTACTAGCAGCGCTCCTATCCAGATTAACCGGAATGAGTTTATCGGAATTCTGGGAGTTCGGCCCACCAACAATAATAATACCCTT
This sequence comes from Verrucomicrobiales bacterium, assembly GCA_002719595.1. Taxonomy (GTDB): domain Bacteria; phylum Verrucomicrobiota; class Verrucomicrobiia; order Limisphaerales; family UBA1100; genus UBA1100. Next base: position 21,436 of record PBEJ01000006.1, on the reverse strand, counting down.
AGCTCCCTGTCGCCCGGCAACCGTTGCCTTGTACTGGAGGGCAGCACTTCGCATTAATTTTTGACGCCTCTCTTGTTCCACTTCCTCAGGAACATAACGTAAAACCAAAACAACCTTATTGGTGCAATTGAGCCCCGCATAAGAATCGTATCCAACCCCCGGCTTACCGGCGACCGCAAGGCCGTAACCACCAAAAACTACCTCACTTTCAATCTTTTTATTAACCGTAAAAGATAGAGGACTGAAATCTTTCCCCACCTCAAAGCGAGTCTCTTTTCCTTCTTTATCAACAACCACCAACTCATTCTTCTCTTCAAGCACGTCCACTCCAAACTTGAACGACATAGGGTTAAGGTAAGACTTACTTTTACCTGCCGGGGTAAACCCTAATGCTTTTACCTCATCAATAATGTAGTCGGCAGCCTTTTTAATGCCGGGTGAAGCCGTCATCCGACCCTCCAGTTCATCAGAGGCCAGATATTCAACCTGAGCCCTCATATCCGACTCGGTAATGGCAGGCTGAAGCCTTGCCTTTGTCGCAACCTGCAGCTGCTCCTCCGGCAAATCCAGCGGGGTGACTTGTATTTTTTTGGATCGACCCAAGGCAGACAAGGCAACTTTGTGATTCCACTTTCCAATAAAAAGTTGTGACTTTTCATTCTCGGTTCGAGTGGAAGTCCACATTAATTGATTACCATCTGGAGAAAACACCGGCAACCCATCAAAACCATCTGTAGAAGTCACCCTGACGGGTTCACGTGTCCCCGCTGTATCGACCAGATATACTTCAAAATTCTCAAATCCCAGTTTATTGGAAGCGAAAGCAACATACTCCCCACTGGGATGGTAATAAGGCGCCCAAGACATAGCATTAAAATCGGTAAGCCGCTTAATATCTGTCCCGTCAATTTTCATAGTATAAATATCTGCCGTGTCGCCTTTCTCTGAAAAATGNCGCCAAATAATTCGTTTACCGTCGGGGGANAAAAAGGGCCCACCATCGTAGCCAGGCAGATAAGTCAGACGCTTCTGTTCTGACCCGTCTGAATTCATGATGTATATCTCCCCGAAATANGACAGGTCATACTTCAGCTTCACCTTTTCCTTATCAGTGAAATAACTTCGACCGTAAGCATCTCTTATGGAACAGAAAACAATTTTACTCCCGTCCGGAGAATAGGCTCCCTCTGCATCATAACCCAAGGCTGAGGTTAAGCGCTTTAGGTTTTCACCTTTTGGTGTGGCTGAAAAAATATCGATACGCTCATCGTAATCCCAAGAATAACGTCTGGTTTTTCCAGAAGCCCTAAAATCCAGTTCTGCCTTTTGTTTTTTAACAGCATCAGGATCGACATGGGAGCTGGCAAATAGTACTTGCTTGCTGTCCGGATGAAAAAAAGCACANGTTGTTTTACCTGAACCAGGTGATACGCGAACAACATCGCCTGTCTCCAAACTCATGGTATAGATTTGATAAAAAGGATTTTCGGGTTCACGTTCGCTTTGAAAAATGATGTTTTTACCATCAGCGGAAAAATAACCTTCACCACTCCTGCGCCCTTCAAAGGTTAATTGCCGCACTCTCGAAAGAAATTGATCTTCGGTTTTTAAATTATTTTCGGACTTCAAGGATATCGACAGCCCAAGGATCATGAACCCTGATAAAACAATATTCTTATTCATCTATGTATAATGTTACTATTTCGATTCTTTAATTTTAATAATGTTCCCAAACATATGCCCACCGACCTCACCGTGCTTCCAGGTTCCAGCATATTTTCCATCATCAATGACGATGTGAGCGCTAAAAGTCCCCAGCAGTGGTATTTTGAGATTATCCATCTCTATAACCGGCGTCTTCCCTGCCCATTTAATGGGAACTGGNACTGGTAAAGTTACATCCTGCTTTCCGTACTTGATGCGTGCTTGAAAAATCCATGTATCACTCTTGGTTAATTTTTTGACACTCTTGATTGTATATTCTTCCTTGGCCGGAATTCCCTCCTGGCCATCAATAGTGAATACCCCAACAAATTTACTACCTGTGAGCATTTTCGCCAATGCATCATTCCGCTCCTTGTCGTTTGCGTGAATCAGATGCACATACGAAAAAACCAAAATTAATGCTAAAACCGATCGCATAGACACATCATTATCCAATAGACGCAAGGTGCAAGAAAAACCCAGCAAATCATTGATTTACTGGGCTAAATTTTGGTGGAGCCGAGGAGATTCGAACTCCTGACCCCCACACTGCCAGTGTGGTGCTCTACCAACTGAGCTACGACCCCACGAGGGAGCGCAGTATGCTAAGAAAGGCACAGGAGCGTCAACCCCCCATTAACTTATAATATCGTGAACCACATGCCCATGCACATCCGTTAAACGGAAGTCTCGCCCAGCATGCCTAAAAGTCAGTTGCTCATGATCAAACCCCATTAAATGCAATATTGTCGCATGTAAATCATGAACATGCACAACATTCTCTACCGCCTTGAANCCAAATTCATCAGTTGCTCCATAAGCCATGCCCCCACGAACTCCACCCCCAGCTAACCACATACTGAATCCGTGATGATTATGATCGCGTCCATTAATTTTACCGGCATTAGATCCCGGCTTAGGTAGCTCTACTGTAGGCGTTCGACCAAACTCCCCCCCCCACATCACAATTGTATCCTCCAGTAAACCTCTCTGCTTAAGGTCACTCAATAAAGCGCCTATCGCTTGATCACATTGCTTAGCCAGAAAACGATGTCCCTTTTCAATATCATCATGGTTATCCCAGGGCTGACTATTCCCATGCCATACCTGCACATAACGCACCCCACGTTCAATTAAGCGACGCGCAATAAGGATTTGCCTGGCCTGAGTTGTGCTACCGTAAGCTTTACGAATATGTTCGGGTTCTCTACTGATATCAAAAGCATCAGTCGCCTCCATCTGCATTCGGTAGGCTAATTCAAAAGAATGTATCCTCGCCTCCAGCTGTGGTTCATTTTGACGATCCTTTGCATGTCTTTCATTTATTTTCCGTAACAAATCCAATTGCCGTCTTTGCTGCCCCAATGACAAATGAGGATTACGAATATGTTGAATCAATTCATCAACATCCTTTTTGCGCGTATCGATGTAGGTCCCCTGATAAGAACCAGGCAAGAAACCGCACTGCCAATTCTGTGATTCCTGAATTGGATAACCCGGACACATTGCGATAAAACCCGGTAGGTTTTGATTTTCCGTACCCAACCCATAGGTCAACCATGAGCCCATACTCGGACGAACCTGTATAGACTCCCCACAATTCATTAACATCAATGAGGGTTCATGATTCGGAACATCAGCCCTCATTGAACGCAAAACACAAATATCGTCCATGTGTCTTGCGGTATGAGGAAATATCTCACTAACCGGCAGTCCGCTTTGGCCATATTTAGAAAACGAATAAGGCGAACCAAAAGCTGCCCCGGTTTTCCGCTCAGTAGGAAGATTAGGCATAGGTAACATTTTACCTGCGTGCTTTTGCAGCATCGGCTTAGGATCAAAGGTATCCACATGAGAGGGCCCACCGTTCATAAATAAATGAATGATTCTTTTGGCACGCGGCCTGAAATGCGGAGCCTTTGGGTTTAGGGGATTAAGCGATGCGCCACCCAAAAGCGAACTCAACCCCAAGGCTCCCATCCCCATGCCTGACCGCATTAAGAACTTACGCCGATTGTAACCCAAATGATTCAAATTTTTTGTCCGTAAATTTACTGTGTTTTACCCGTTGCGTTCGTCTTTCTATCCGAACATCAGTGCCCCACAAAATAACTTAAATTCTCCAACTCTATTGCTAGGTTCACATTGTTAACTGTCACCTCATCTGGCACTTGAAGCACCGTGGGGGCAAAATTCATCACCCCCGTTACTCCTGCTTCCACCAGCTCATTGACAACCTCCTGAGCCTCCTGGGGCGGAACACATAAAATGGCCATCCGAACGGTATTTCGGGAGACAAAACTTTTCAGCTCATCCATGGAGTAGACGGACTGGGTTACTCTTTTATCATTCTGGCGTTCGGTTACCACATCAAAAGCCGCAACGATTCCAAATCCTTCCTTGGCGAAACCCTTATAGGAAAGAAGCGCTCGGCCTAAATTGCCTACTCCTACCAACACTACAGGCTGTAAATGACTGGTCCCCAACAAATCCGAAATCATTTGAATCAGCTGTTCAACATCATAACCCAATCCTCTGGTGCCAAATTGACCAAAATAAGTAAGATCTTTGCGGAGCTGCGGGGATTTAACTCCTGCAGCACCTGCCAAAGCTTCACTGGAAACCGTTTTGATTCCGTTTTCTTTTAGGCGCTGCAAACACCTAGTATAAATCGACAAGCGATATACGGTTTTACGCGGAATATCAGCTCTTTGAGATTTGGTGTTTTTTTTGGAAGCCATGAGTTAACTGTTCAACCCGACTGAGATGAGTATTCAACTCCAAGCAAAAAACAGCAAGGAATTAAGGGTTGCAGAGTTTTGCAGAACTAATGAAACTTACGAAATGTTTCTGTTCATCGTATTACTGACATGTTCTTTAGCGACCCAAGCGGCTCATTGGAATCAGTTCCGTGGACCAGATGGCACAGGTCACTCAAGTGCTAAACTACCAATTAAATGGAGTGAAACTGAAAATATAAAATGGAAAACAAAAATCCCCGGCCGCGGCTGGTCCTCACCAGTCATCTGGGAAAATCAAATCTGGCTCACAACAGCAACACCCGAGGGCAAGACACTCACCGGAATTTGCATTGACGCAACAAATGGCAAGATTCTCTACCAAAAAAAAACTCTTTGATATAAAGAGCCCACAATTCGCCCATAAGTTTAATAGTTACGCCTCCCCTACCCCTGTAATTGAAAAAGGTCGTGTATACCTAAGCTGGGGATCACCGGGAACCGCCTGCATTGACACCAAAACTTTTAAAACAATTTGGACCAGGCCTGACCTAAAGTGCGACCACTTTCGTGGCGCAGGATCATCTCCAATTCTTTGGAAAAACCTTCTGATCAACAATCACGACGGTGCTGACACTCAATATGTTTTCGCCCTCAACAAACTAACTGGTAAAACAGTGTGGAAAAGTTCTCGATCTGTGGATTTCATGGATCTTGATCCAAACGGGAAACCTAAACGTGACGGCGACATGCGTAAGGGTTACAGCACTCCACATATCATACAGCTGAACGGGAACCCCGTCCTCATCAGCTCTGGAGCTATGGCTCATTATGCATATAAACCCTCCGATGGACGCGAGTTATGGAAAGTAGTGGAGCGCAAACAACACAGTGCCAGCACAAGACCAATTTTTGGCCACGGACTTTGTTTTTTTCCAACCGGTTTTGGAAAGGGCCAGCTACTCGCTATCGACCCATTAGGAGAAAATGATATTACCCAAACCAATATTAAATGGCGGTTGAACCGAAGCGGAGTCCCCGAGAAGCCTTCGCTTCTTCTGATAAAAAACCACCTTTACCTGATAGACGACCAAGGAGGACTCGTTACCTGTGTTGAGGCAATGTCCGGGAAAGAAGTGTGGAGCGAGCGAATTGGAGGCAACTACTCAGCCTCTCCCATCACTGCTCAAGGGAACATATATGCATTCAATGAAAGCGGGAAAAGCACAGTTTTTGCAGCTTCACCAGATGGCTTAAAGAAACTCGCAGAAAACAATCTCGATTCGGGGTTTATGGCCAGCCCGGCAGTTCACCAAAACGCACTTATCCTGCGAACCAAAACTCATATTTACCGAGTAGAAAATTAATGAGGATAGTTAATCATCCTTGGCATTCTTAACCCACTATTCTTCCCGTTGGGCAATGACCGCAACACATCCGATGTGTCTATCTGACGACCACTGATCTACAACCGAAAAACCCACACGTTTTAAAGCAGCCGCCATTGTTGAGCGGTCATAATAAACTTTATGATCAACCTCATTCCACATCGGATTTTCATATCCGTGAGACCGAGCAACAGGATGGTCGATAAATGGAGTAGACAACGCCAGCACTCCGCCTGGAGCAACCCGAGCAGCAAGCCCAGCAAGAAAAAGATCCGGATTTTGACAATGCTCAATGACTTCAAAAGACGCAACGACATCAAACAAGTCATCGGGCAAATCATCGGGTGCCTGCCCCATAATCACCTTAAGGTTCAGATTCTCCCTAATCCAAGTTGCAGATCTTTCATTTACTTCTAATCCGGTTACATTAAACCCGTTAAATTCTGCTGCTGCCATAAAAACTCCCCAGCCCGGTCCTACCTCAAGCAACCGCCCTATCTTTCCAGCAGCTTCTTTCACCCGCTCGCACCAGCCTTCCTCTCTCATAAAAGCGCGGTAAAACTCCCTTTTTAGGTCAGGTGGGTCATTAACTGGCAGCCCCGGGTTTTGGTTATACATTGCTACCGATTCTGAGGTCAGTCGGTCACGAACCCGAACTAGTTTACAGTTCTTACAGCGCACCCACACCCTGATTGGATCTGGTAAAGAAGCCTGCGTGTGTACACGATGCAAGTTCCGTATGTCGACAATGTCACCCCGGTCAAGTCCACACGTAGGACAACTTGTAGGTTCTGACCAACGAATCCTTTCAGATGTTTTCAAATTTGGCATAGATTTGAGAAACCAACGCTCCGCTTCGTCAAATTGGCCTTTGCGTGCGAGAGCTTCTGCATATGCATTCATTCCCCGGTTGTTATTTGGATCATCCTGCAGAGCGAGCTCAGCTGCCTGAAAAGCTGAACTCAAATCAAAAGGCATCATCATAAGAGACACCGTTGCCAGTTCATCAGCTGGAGGGCTATTACGTAAAACCTTTAACATTTTCTCAAACGCTACCTCATTGCTCCCAGATTTAAGCAAAGTGTTTATTTCGTTGATTTCGTCGATATTTGCCATCATTCAGAACCGATATTAGATTTGAAGCATTCTTGAACTGGCTCGGCGAGATTAACTATCATGTTTCAATCTACATACCGAAATTCATTGCTCAGAAATAACACTTGCGCTAATTGGCTGAGCGCCTTTTGCTCATCATCCACCTTAGCCTCTTTGAGAAATTTTAAGGCTTCTATTATTTCAAGAGGCGTAGGGTTACGCTGATACATCATTTGGTATAAGATCTTGATTCGAGCCTGCCCTGATTCAGATCTTCTTTCGGCGAGCGAGGAAGCCTTATTGGATTGATCGTAAATAAACGGGCTATTCATGAGGTACAAAGCCTGCTGAGGCACAACATTCTCATAACGCTCAGGGCAATGGGCATCGGGATTAGCGAAATCGAATACCCGAAAAGTAGAGGGCAAGTTCTGTCGGTCTATAAAGCCATAAATAGTTCGCCTTGGCGGGGTCGGATGCGCACTGATCTTAACCGGTCTGCCTCCGATTTGAAGATCTAGCTGACCACTGACCTGCAACACGCCATCACGCAAGGCTTCAAAAGAAATTTTTTGACGGTTCATTTTCCAGAGCAACCGGTTATCCGGATCTGCCCTGACATATTCCGCCTTATTATTACTTAGCTGCTGATAGGTAGCCGAAAGCATAATCCACCGATGTAAATTCTTTATCGACCATCCCTCCTTTATAAATTTATAAGCTAAATAATCNAGTAAATCCGGGTGGGATGGTGGCTGGGCACGCAACCCAAAATCACTCGGTGTTTGCACTAACCCAATTCCGAAATGATGGACCCAAACTCGGTTCACTAAAACACGGGACGTAAGCGGATTATCAGAACTTGCAATTGCCCTCGCTAAACCAAGTCTTCCACTGCCATCAGAAAACGGTTTTCTGTCCTTGGATAGATGCTCAAGAAACTGACGCGGCACTTTCNCTCCCCGATTACCTCTTACTCCACGGACATAAATATATGGCTCCACTGGCCTGCCCTTATCTCTCAAAACATGGGCCCGAGGAGGCGCCCCAGGGTGAACGGCAGCTAGTTTCGATATTTTCGACCTCATCGTTCTCAACCGATCACGAACCCCGAAAAGCAAGCCGTTGCTATCGCCCTCACTCAATGCTTTTGGCACCGATGCGGGCGTATTATCACTGTATAGGACCTGACGGACAGCTTCTAAATTTCCATCTTCCAAGNCAGGGNTAAGAGGGTTTGTTTTTTGCTGAGACTTCCATTTTTGTTCCACACTNTGAAACAACTTCCCATAAACTTCTGCCTGACNCTCAATAGTTTCNCTNNGTTCAACTAACGGATTACCTTTCCCTTCNATTCTATGCCAGGCAATNAACACCGGNTGCTTATCTNTTTTCCATTTTTCCAATGCTTTCTGCCAGTTTCTAAAAGCTATATGATTCAACTTTTTCTCGGTCAGCCATTTATCTAGCCTGTCTCCCTCAAGCTTTTGGATACCAGCTTGATGAACCGCCAACATATATTCGCCTGAACGATTCCTTAATTGAGCTAAGCCTTTCTCATAGGTATCCCGTTTCAAGTCTTCAATAGCCTTCTCCTGTTTGTTCTTTTCTTTTAGATAATCAGGGTACTTTTCAGGCAGAGAATTATCACCCAGTAAAGGCATGTCTTTAGGCTCATCACTACTGGCNAAAANCCCATGAAGCGAGTAATANTCAGCCGTTGGAATAGGATCATACTTATGATCATGGCAACGTGCACAGGTAACAGTGAAGCCCATCAGCCCCCGGGTGACGACGTCAATCCGATCATCTATAATATCATCCGTACGGTTTAGGAATCTCCTTCCCAACGTAAGAAATCCCATTGCTGCCAAAGGCCTTTTATCTTTACCCAACTCCAGCTTATCTGCTGCAAGTTGTTCAATAATAAAACGGTTATAGGGCAAATCCTCATTAAAAGATCTCACCACATAATCCCGATAGGTATATGAATAAGGATAGAGCCGATCAACCCCAACCCCTACATATCCTTTGTTATCAGCGTAACGCGCAACGTCTAGCCAGTGACGCCCCCAACGTTCACCATAATGAGGAGATGCCAGCAATCGTTCGATCAATTGCGGCCATGCATCAGGCGCATCATTAGCTACAAACTTNTNAACCTCNNCATAAGTCGGCATTAATCCGGTGAGACCCATCGTTGCACGCCGAATCAATGTTCGCTTGTCGGCGCGACTTGAAGGCTCCCAACCCTTCTCTTTAAGAAGAGAAATGACATATCGATCTAGATCATTAATAACCCAGTCGGAATCTACAGCTGGAACATCCGGTTTTTGGACCGGCTTAAATGCCCAGTGATTGCGAACCTGATCAGCAGTTGATAGTTGAGGCTTAAGCGCAGCACTCACGTTTACCATTAGAAAACCGAAAAAAATAAGAACCCAATGCACGGAGCAATCCTATCTACTACTTGTCAGGTTTCAATTCTGAAACCCACTGGGTAAATAACTCGATCCATTTTAGGTCAGGCNTTACCCCGCCTACTGGAGGCATGCGACCATTTTTAGGTCTAATAATTCGTTGCAACATCACTGAATGGGAAATCTTTCCTGGAGACACAATCTCTGCCTGTTCCCCAAGCCCAAAACTGCTGTGAACCGGCTTAACCCCAACTGTCAATGTGTCCTTCAAAGCACGGCCCCACTCCAGATTTATTTGAGAATTACCNCCACCTGCCTCAATGTGACAGTGAGCGCAGTTAACCTTCCAATAAGAACGAACACGAGTTTGCAAATCTGAATCTGAATCATATGGATTAGGCAAACGCGATTGCCCGGGCCCGAGTTTCCCTTCATATTTTTCCGGCCTCACTCCATCTAGTACTCCCTGGTTTGCCAAGTAAGTTATCTGGTTCACCTTTTTACCTGAACGCACCACATCCCTATTCATCTGCAAACCTGTTAAACCAAGAGTATACTTAGCTGCCCTGGCATGACACATCATGCATTCGGCACGACTGGGTATATTCCANTTGCGATTTACTGAAAGAGATAAGAATTCTCCCTCACGATCAACTAATACCGCGTCAGTTTGAGCTTTATTCCACTTATAACTATAACCTGACCATTCACCTTGCTGCTTCGTGAGTAAGCGCGTTTCAATCCGCTGCTTTTCGACAGATAAAGTCTGAACAAGAACACTCTGATCGGGCGCATCCCAGCCTCGANTTATATTGAAACGCATTTTCCCTGATCCAGGAACTGCCAAGAGATNTTNACTATTTGCCCCATCAACCCAATGAGNTACATTCACCTCATACCNAAANACTCCCGGAGCAGGTTCATGCTTNGANACATNTTTAAACAGCCCCGTTTCACTNAGCAGTAGTGGAAACTTTGCAGCCCCCCCTCTGTTNTCATTAAGAATTAATTTGTAGAAACCTGTACGTTCATCAATCACAATTAAATTACCATGCACATCAGAAGCAAAGCCGGTAATGGCAAATGAGGTATCAGCTATCTCCTTATGCCAGAGAACCTTTTGCCCATCATGCTTACCCGCCCAAATTTTACCAGTAGCATAATCACCATAAACATAAGCTCCATTTAGCTCAGGCAAAACCTTGCCATAATAAACTACACCTCCAGTTAAAGAACGTGCCTCACGATGGTGGTGTTCAAAAGTTGGTTTCCTTAATCTGCCTGGCCCCAATTTTCGCTCCAGATAAAAAGGATGACTCCCTTCATATTTACTCCAGCCATAATTAGCACCACGCTCAACACGCTTAACTGATTCCCACATATCCTGCCCATTCTCCCCCACCCAAATATCACCTGTTTTGGTATCACAAGTAATTCTCCAAGGGTTACGGAACCCATGCGCCCACGTTTCTGGAGCTGCATTTTTGGTATTCAAAAAAGGATTATCTTCGGGAATAGAGTACGGTTTCCCTTTCCCGATTTGATCGACATTTATACGTAAAACCTTAGAGAGAAGCAGATCAATACGTTGACCGGTGAGATTAATATCCGAATCACTGGTCCCATCACCAGTGGTAATGTAAAGCATGCCATCGAGCCCAAAAATAACGCCCCCTCCATCGTGGCCATTAGATTCCCATTCAACAAAGATTTTCTCGGAACTGGAGTCTACCAAATATGTCTTTTGGTCCATTACCCACCGAGTTATTCGGCAACGTTTCTTCTTGGAACCATCCCCTCTTCTTGGCCCACTAGTATGTAAAAAAATAAACCCATTNTCTTTNAATTTAGGGTGAAAACAGAANCCGTAAACCAAGTCATTNTCCANNGTTAAAGATTCAATCTTTGTTTTGACNTNTTGAGTATCCTTAAAGACCCACAAGGAAGATATCGATTGCTTGGATTCATGATGATCTACATACGCCAATAAATCCAAGGTACCGGGAACCCGCTTTAATTCCAGCGGTTTTTTTACGGGCAGATTATCCCAAANTTTTNGGGTAACATAAGGTANTGGAGGGTCCGGAGAACCAATAACNTTTGAACCCTTCCATTCAATCCGCTCNATNTTTTGGGCACTTATTTGGCCATACAANACCGATAGTAATAACCCACAGAGCAACCGCATCTAACGATTCAGCCTCCCCCGTAGCAACCTGTCAATCTGAAGCTAGTTANCTAGAANATGGTTTATAGATTTAGCTGCTCGAATTGCGGCCCCTTTANCNCCAAGNGAATCGGCTATNACATCCAATTGCTCGCGCAACTCAATCCTTCTTTGAGAATCATCTAGGAAATTGTCTACCTGCCGAGCCAGATTTTTCCCAGTTGCATCAGACTGGATAAATTCAGGGAACACTTCCCGCTCGGCCATCACATTGGGCATAGCAATATGTTTCACGCGAATGAAGAGGCGCCCTAGGAGGTAAGTTATCCATGAAGTCTTATAGAGAACCACTGTGGGCACGCGAAACCATGCACATTCCAATGTAACAGTTCCTGAAGAAGCAATCGCAACATCCGCACGACTCAGAGCCTTTTCCACATCACCAACCTGAATATCCCAATCAGCCACTTCTGGGATCAATAGGCGCGCTTGAGCCGCTAATGATTCGTTGGGCAAGACAATGAGAGGCTCTGCTTCAACTGCTCTCGCCGCCTCAACCATCACAGGCAAATGTCGACTGAGCTCCTTGGATCGACTACCCGGCAACAGTAATAACCGCCTTGGTTCATGAATGATTTTAGGGTCACTGAATTCCAAATCCGGATATCGATCACACAATGGATGACCCACAAAATCCACTGGGAAACCTGGAGCATGTTTTGCGTACCACGCCTTTTCAAAGGGGAAAATACTTAACAACAAATCGACATCCTCAGAAATTTGACGCACTCGTGACGAATGCCATGCCCATAATTGAGGGCTGATATAATAGATAATTTTAGGATCCCAATCACTGTCTGCCGTAGCCTTTCGAATGGCCCTCACAAATCTCAGGTTAAACCCGGGGTTATCGATGCAAATTATGGCTTCAGGTTTTTCCTTAAGGGCCAAACTCAAAAGCTGATCAAAGAATCCCTTGAACTTTTTGTAATTGCGAATAGCTTCCCAAATCCCAATCACTGCGTGCTCAGAAAGATCAATTTTAAGATCTATCCCCGCCTCCTTCATTTTGGGACCACCCGCACCAAAAGCATTCACATCCATGCCTTCTGATTGCATAGCCTTAAAAAGCTCAACGGCCAGTGTATCGCCACTGGTTTCACCCACCATGAACATGATTTTACTCATGAAGTTTTGAGCTGCTGGATCTGCCTTGTAATTTCAAGTGCCACTTCCAGTGCTTCCCTGCCTGCCTGCCCGCTAACCTTTGGCGTTTGTTTTTCATCAACACATTGAATGAAATGNTGCAGCTCCAGTTTCAAAGGCTCATCCTTCTCGATGGGCACCGGTTCACGCACCACNTTTTTGCCAGCAAACTCACTGACAATGGCTGAATCCTTTGCGTGCAATAATTTCTGCCACAAACTTGACTTCTCTGCATCCTCTGCAGCAATACGGTAGATGTANCCCTCCTGTTTTTGGTAATCCAAGGAAACATAGCTTGTAGATTCTCCCCCACTAAANACGCGGATCTTACGCATCCTTTCAGGACTCACCCGGCTTACCGTAAGATTGGCCACACAACCATTTTCAAATTTAATCCGTGCATTAGCAATATCCTCAGATTCACTAAGAACGGGCACCCCCACCCCGTCCACGTCCTTGATAGGTGAATTTACAAAAGCCATCACAATATCCAAATCATGAATCATAAGATCCAAAACCACACCTACATCCAGGCTCCTCTCTGGATAAGGTGAAAGACGATGGGTTTCAATGAAGCGTGGCTCAGTCGCTACAGACTGAAGATAATCAAATACAGGGTTAAAGCGTTCCACATGGCCCACTTGCAGCACACAATTTCTATCTTGAGCCAGCTGCACGAGTTTTGAAGCCTGAGAAGNTTCCTCAGTCATGGGNTTTTCCACCAACACATGAATNCCCGCTTCAAGCGCTTGAGTCGCCAAATCAAAATGGGTGATAGTAGGGGTAACAATACTCAGCGCATCAGCAGCGCTCACGACAGCATCGAGTGTGGCAAGTACCTGTGTATTATGCTCTTTGGCAATCTCACTGGCCCGATCAATGTTGGCGTCATATAAACCGACGAATTCAATCTTACCGGCTTTCTGGAGCTCAGAATAGATTCGAGCATGATGTTGCCCTAGAGCCCCAACACCCAATACTGCGACTTTAATTTTGCCAGACACTAGCGGTGAAAACGGGAGGGTTACTTTAAAAACAAGACCAATCAAGAATGATCTTACAAAAAAATATCATACGAAACAGTTAAGGTATTAAAATTACTAGAAATTTTTCTGAAACACTACTCTTGAACCTTACGCTGTGATTCGTACTCTGAGCTGTGTGAAGATTACCGTTCTCGGCCCCGGCGCATGGGGCACTGCCCTGGCCAAGCTCGCCCACGAAGGCGGCCATGAGATCACATTATGGGGCCGAAAAGAGCGGTTAGCGAAAATTGCTTACAGCCATCAAAACGCTGATTATCTGCCCGATATAGCTTTACCCACTGACTGGACACTCGAACCCGATATCCATAAAGCGATCGCCACTGCTGAAGGCGTTATTTTATCTATTCCATCACAGTCCTTTCGTGAAGTGGCCAATAACCTGAAGGGTTTCGAAAAAATTGCTGTATCAGTGACAAAAGGCATTGAGCACGATACCGGACTTACGATGGCCGGCATAATAGGAGAAATTATCCCGAAAGCACCCATCGTTGCCCTCTCAGGCCCTTCATTGGCTATTGAGGTGGCTCAAGGTATCCCCACGGGTTTAGTTTGTGCCAGTGCTGATCAAGAGGCTGCCAAAATCGTACAGCAATGGTTTCACCAGCCCCCATTAAGAACCTACACAGCTAGTGATATTCATGGAGTTGAACTGGGTGGCGCCCTTAAAAATGTTATGGCCATTGCCGCTGGAGTTTGTGACGGACTAAAAATGGGCGACAATGCCAAGGCAGCACTCATTACCCGCGGCCTCAATGAAATGCGACGCCTTGGAACTGCAGCCGGCGCGCTACCTGAAACGTTTTATGGCTTATCTGGCATGGGCGATTTAACAGTAACCTGTTTCTCCCAACAAAGCCGTAACCGAACGCTAGGGGAACGACTCGCCAAAGGAGAAGCATTGAATACTATTTTAGCAGATGCCACTGCCGAGGGTTATCCTACCACCCTATCCGCCAAAACTTTGGCTACCAAACTGGAAATTAACACCCCCATAATTGATGAGGTTCACGCCATGCTTTACGAGGGCAAAGATGTCAGACAATCGGTTATTGATTTAACCACGCGTATCCCAAGAGCGGAAAACTAAAGACGCTCCTCAACTAAAGCCATTAACTCATCGTATTCTTCAGTCACCTGAAAAGAACCAAATTCAGCCTTCACGTTATCAGGTGCCCTGAAAAGAATTCCATGATCAGCAGCTGCTAACATGGTGGTATCATTATAAGAATCGCCAGCAGCTATAACATTGAAGTTCAAAGCCTTAAAAGCCTCGACACTTTTACGTTTCTGGTCCGGCTGACGCAGGCAGTAATTAGTAATTACATCATCCTGCACTTCAAGATGATGGCAAAAAATTGTCGGCCAATCCAGCTGGCTCATTAAAGGTTTAGCAAATTGCAGGAAGGTGTCTGATAAAATAATTACCTGAGTTTTCGACCGTAATTTATCCAAAAACTCCTTGGCCCCATCCATAGGCGAAAGGGTTCCAATCACTTCCTGTATGTCACTAAGCTTAAGATTGTTTTCTTGAAGAATTTTCAATCGATAATCCATCAGGATATCATAATCTGGCTCATCACGAGTCGTTTTCCGTAACGCGTCAATTCCAGTCTTCTGAGCAAAGGCAATCCAGATTTCCGGAACCAGAACCCCTTCAAGATCAAGTGTAACAACTGACTGCATTAGCTTTTTACCTAGTGGCACAAAAGCTATCTGTCGAGTAAAACCACCTTAATTAATCACACTATTCATAACAAAAAAANGACCGGTGGTNTCCCACCGGCCCTTGAGAATATTAAAGACCGCTTAAGCGAGNGCTTTCTTGGTAGTTTTAATTATAACTGCCGCAATCTTGTACGGGTCACCATTGGAAGCCGGCCTACGGTCTTCCAAACGGCCCTTCCAACCGTTCTGCACGGTTGCAACCGGGACACGAATGGATGCACCTCTATCTGAAACACCCCAGCTGAACTTATCAATTGACTGTGTTTCGTGAAGACCGGTGAGACGCTGGTTATTATCAGCACCATATACAGAAATATGCTCTTGGATATTTTTTCCGAATTCTTCGCAGATTTTTGCGTGCAATTCCTCTCCCCCCGGGTCTCGCATTGCCTCACAAGAAAAGTTCGCGTGCATCCCGGAACCATTCCAGTCACCCGTAACAGGCTTCGGATGCCAGTCCACAGCTACACCGTATTGCTCACAAGTTCGCTCCAGAAGATACCGAGCCATCCAAATCTGGTCACCACACTCAGCAGCACCCTTGGTAAAAATTTGAAATTCCCACTGACCTGCCATGACCTCTGCATTGATACCTTCAACATTCAGCCCAGCCTCAAGACAAAGGTGTAAATGCTCATCAACGATATCACGGCCGTAAGCATTGCGAGCACCCACTGAGGTATAATAGGGACCCTGGGGTCCCGGATACCCGTTTTTTGGAAAACCCAGAGGAAGGTTAGTGTCTGTATCAATTAGTGTGTATTCCTGTTCAAGCCCAAACCAGAAGTCATTGTCCTCATCCTCAATTGTGGCGCGACCATTTGATTCATGGGCGGTGCCATCGGCATTAAGAACTTCGCACATGACTAGCCATCCATTTCCTCCAAACCGATCAGGATCCGGATAAACAGCAACCGGCTGCAAGAGGCAATCAGAATCATCCCCAGAGGCCTGTTCTGTCGAAGACCCATCAAAAGACCATTGTTTGGCATCCTTCAACTCTCCGCTGAAGTCATCTTCAATCATGGTTTTACTGCGCAGGCTCTGAGTAGGCTTGTACCCATCGAGCCAAATATATTCCAACTTGTGTTTGCTCATTTACTATATGTCTATGTTTTTTGTTTTATTTCGGCTATCGCCTTAAATTTTTATTCTCTATAATTTTTAGCCGGCTGTGCCCTTTTACTGGCACAGCCAGGGGAGGCCTAAAGACCCTTTGGGTTAGAGCTGGTAACCATCCTCACCATGGTCTGCAAGGTCAAGCCCTTCTGTCTCATCATCTTCACTTGAACGGATCCCTCCACAGCACACATCCGCTATTTTGATGGCGATGAAGGCAATAACCCCGCTCCAAGCAATGGTGACAATCACACTGATCACTTGACCACTAACCTGATTCTTTATCATTTCAGAACCATCAGCAGATATAGCAAAGACACCTGTCAGCAAAGCTCCAACGATACCCCCCACCCCATGAACACCAAAGACATCAAAGCTATCGTCATAACCCAACGCTTTCTTTAATGAGGTGGACGCCCAATAACAAACAACACCGGCCGCGATACCTATAGCTATTGCGCCCATAGGACCGACGGAGCCTGAAGCCGGTGTAACCGCTACAAGCCCAGCCACTGCGCCCGTAGCAATACCGACTGCCGTTGGTTTGCCACGCTTAAACCATTCAACCATCATCCAAGCAAACGCAGCCGCAGCAGTTGCAACTTGTGTGACTAATTGCGCCATACCCGCCTGATTTCCAGCTGTAAGAGCACTGCCGGCATTGAACCCGAACCACCCCACCCAGAGCAGGGCTGCTCCGATTAATACGAACGGCACATTGTGAGGAGGCATCGGCTTATCCGGAAAACCCTTTCTTTTACCCAACACAATACACGCAACGAGCGCGGCAATGCCGGCATTAATATGAACTACTGTACCACCAGCAAAATCAATGGCTTCATGAACTTTTGCGAGATAGCCAATTCCATTTCCATCATCATCAAACGTCCAAACCATATGCCAAACTGGACAATAGGAAAAAGTAAACCAGATCACCAAAAAGATCATCACTGCACTGAACTTCATACGTTCAGCAAAAGCTCCTACAATCAGAGCTGGCGTAATAATCGCAAAGGTCATCTGAAAAGTTATAAATACCGATTCTGGTATTGAACCACTCATTGAACCGGGGCCCACACCTTTCAAGAAGGCGACGGACAAATCGCCAAAAAATCTCCCATCACCGGAGGTGGCAAAAGAGTAGCCGTATATCACCCATAAAAGCGACATTACAGCTGCACATGCAAAACACTGAACCAACACTGACAAAACATTCTTTCGCCGCGTAAGGCCTCCGTAGAAAAGCGATAGCCCAGGAATGGTCATCAGAAGCACAAGAGCAGTCGCTACGATCATCCAGGCTGTGTCTCCGCTATCGGCTCCAGAGGTAGCACCATAATCAAAGGTTGGATTTGGATTCTCGACTTCTTTGCCGCCTTCTCCTTCCTCTGTCTTCGGAGCATCCTTACCCTCGAGCTCTGCTGGTGTGCTTGCCTCATTTAGGGTAGCTGTTTCAGGTATCTCTGCGGGATTATCCTGCGCAATAATAGGGCTGACAAACAAAGCCAGCGAAATAGTTAAAATAGTTATGAAATTTTTCATTATAAAAATTGGATTANAGGTTCTCGTTGGGTTTAAAGGGCTTCATCTCCGGTCTCGTCGGTGCGAATCCTAAGGGCTTGCTCGACTGAAGAGACGAATACTTTACCATCACCAATCTTCCCGGTTTTGGCTGATTCGGTTATTGCTTTAGTGGCCATTTCAACCACACCGTCTCCCACAACGACTTCGATTTTAATTTTCGGAAGAAAATCAACCGTATATTCACTGCCACGATAAATTTCGGTATGGCCCTTTTGACGACCAAACCCCTTCACTTCACTTACGGTCATACCTTCAATGCCTACTTCAGCGAGAGCATCTTTAACCTCCTCAAGTTTAAACGGTTTTATAACCGCTTCTATTTTCTTCATTAATATAATCTCCAGCCCTTTTACACATTCCATTACCCCATGGGCCAAGGTGTAATGAGTCGTCGATTTATCGACTCAGGCCCTCAAGCAAACCCAATGCCAAGCATCATAAATATTTAATCCCNTGTAGATATAGCACCATTATAACGTATTAATTGATTAATCCACATTTCCCCGGCAACAACTTTCCGATAATAAATTTATTCATACTGTCTAAATATAGCCAGAATTTAGCTCTTAGAGAAAATGACCAATTTTTGAATAACCGATGATAGACAGGCCTATCGGCCTCCGAAGATACTCTTTTCTGTTTTTAAAAAAACAACATGGCAAAAAGTAGGAGATTTAGAAACCGAGGCGCGAAGGACCCGTCTGATCAAAAACCTACTGACCCTCCGTCTACACATTCTGAAGCGCAAAAGCCCAACTCTAAGCTACCTGCCAAAAATGATTTAAAACCAGGACCATTTTTCTCCAAAGCCGATTGGATAGCAGCACTGATAGCTACCCTCATTAGCCTTGGCGCATACCTCTACACACTGGCGCCAGATGTTACATTAGAAGACTCAGGAGAATTAGCGGTAGGCTCGATGTATGCGGGGGTGCCGCATCCGCCCGGGTATCCAATGTGGACGATCTATTCATGGGTTTTCACAAAAATCCTCCCTTTCTCAAATATCGCATGGCGTGTAGCTGTGAGTTCAGCTGTAGCTGCAGCACTTTCCTCAGGCTTGCTCACTCTGATGGTATCTCGAGGATCTGCTATAATATTGGAAAGTTTCGGTCCACTCAAAGATTTATCATCAAAACAAGTGCGGAATCTTTGTATGGCTGCGGGGATATCAAGTGGTCTAATCTTTGCCTTTAACGGTTTCATATGGAGCCAAGCTGTTATCGTTGAAGTTTACACCCTGGGCATCCTTACTTTTGCCCTAACATTAACATTCTTAATGAGATGGTTTTTCCAACCAAATAACCGACTCTATCTTTACCTAGCTTATTTTGTATTTGGCCTGTGCTTTGTAAACCACCAAACCTTAATTCTTGCAGCTGTTGGGATCGAAATTTTCATCCTTTTAGCTGATCCAAAACTGGGACGTGATTTTCTATTTGGAAATTGCGCTCTTTATGTGTTGGGCCTCTTTTTGAGCCTTAAGGGTGCGGGCGATGCCTCTACTGGAAACCCCGGCCTCTTTATCCTTTTTAACCTTGTAGGCACAATGTTGATGACATTGCTAATTTCAATGACCATTAAAATGCCTAAGATTGGGTTAACCGCATTAGCCGGAATGGCCTATTTTTGTTTAGCCCTGGTCTTTGGGCTAATATGGAATTCTGCAATGGATAAAAACCAGCCCAATGTCGCCAACATTGTTGTCAGTCTCTGGGGTTTTCTCAACTTACTATTCCTCCTAACTCTAATTGCTTATTCATGGACCTTCCGCAAAAAAGAAGAAAAAGGCCTGCTTACAAACTGGATGGCTCTATTAAACTCAAGAGCCGCTTGGATAGCCGCAGCGTTACTCTATTTTTATATGCCCATTGCCTCCATGACAAATCCCCCAATGAACTGGGCTTACCCCCGCACCGTACAGGGCTTTAAACACTCTTTTACACGAGGGCAATATGACCGCATCGCGCCTTCAAATATTACTCGAATGTTTATCGACCGAAATCATGTCAGCAAGGGACCAAAAAACCAGAAAACTCNGCTAAATGGAGGCCAACTAGGCATCTTCATAGATGAAGCACAACAAGAATTCAGCTTATCTTATCTCGCTCTTGCATTTATTCCCATAGCTTTTGTTTATCGACTTAGACTAAGGGAGGTAAAATGGATTTTAGGACTCACAGGCATATTTATCTCATTTACCCTGATACTAATTTATTTAATCAACCCAACCGCCGACGAACTAAACCGGCACCTAAATAAAGTCTTCTTCGCCCCCACCCATATATTCATTGCGGGAGGAATCGGGATAGGATTAGCAATCATTGGAGCAATCCTTCACCGGACTAACAGCCTAGTCTACATTCTTATTTTTCTCTTGGGCTTAATTGTCTGGGAAGCAGTTGCGTCTATACATACCCTTAAAACGACAGTGTTTGCCATGAAACACGCAGCTGCGTTTGTCGGGCTAACACTTCTNATAATTTTATTTGGCGCTGGAATCACTGCTCAAATGGNAGCACCAAAACTTGGCCTCACGCTGGTGGTTGCCTTGGTTTTTTGCGCTCTCCCTCTCAGACCAGCCCTCAACAATTGGGCTGAAAATGAGCAGCGCAACCATTTATTTGGATATTGGTACGGGCATGACATGTTCACTCCTCCCTTTAATATTTACCCCAAAATGAAGAAAGATGCCATTCTCTTTGGGGGAACTGATCCGGGACGCTTTTGCCCAACTTACATGATCTTTTGTGAAAGTTTTACCCACCCAAAACATAAAAATAAAAGCGATCCAGATTTTGACCGGCGAGATGTCTACTTAATCACCCAAAACGCATTGGCTGATGGAACTTATCTTCAGTATATCCGCGCCCACTACAATAGAAGCACTCAAATAGATCCAAAATTCTTCACTGAGCTAGCGTCGATAATCAATAAAAGTACCAAACGAAGACAGTTCAGCATCCTTTTATTTTTGGGACTTATTTTAGGAGTAGTTATGATTTTTTACGCAGCTAACAAATTTGAGAAATCTAATGAAGGTAGCCATATTAAGGGAATAGCGGCCTGGGGCACATGTCTTATACTCGTTTGTCTGGCCGGCTTCTCAAAGCCACTGGAAAAATTGTCATCAACAGCAGATGATATATTTACAAATCTCGGCTCACGCACTGAAAAAGTACGACGCCAGAATGGAATTTATCCCCAAAAAGAAATCAATACTCCTTCAAGTATCGATAATCAA
>PBEJ01000005.1 GCA_002719595.1 Verrucomicrobiales bacterium | reverse complement strand
TAATCACATCCAAATCATATACTATGTTGGACACAGTATTACCGGGATTAATCTGCGCTTGTGCCTACTGTGCTGTGGTTGCTGCCGTAGACGCCTTAAATTTAACCTTTACCTCAAATTCAGGATTATACCTCAAGTAAGCAGCTGCTTGCCCTTTAAAACCGTGTAAGGGCCTCTCTTTATCAGGGTCTTTGGCATCCCAGCCTGTTGATCTCGCAGAGAGTAAGCCGGAACTCATGGGTTGTTGGGGAAAAAAAGTTTTTACCGGCTGCAGCTGACGGCTGATTGGCATCAAAACATAAGGAACCACAGGGTGTTCCCTATCTACCCATGAAAACTCATGCCGCACAACTCCTCCACCAACAAAAGCCCGAGCCATGAGTTGAGCCTTAAAATTTGTAATGCTAGAGACGTTAAGCGCTGAAATACCAAGAGGAGCATCGGGAGTATCCATAATAAGCTGAACCGGCGGCACCGCATTGGTGACTAATATTGCCTTCCATACTCGTGGGTTAAACACCAAATGATTTGTTCCCTTAAGACTAATTGCATCGGGGGCTTTAGTCGATTTTTCGAGTAATACAGTAAGGTTAGTTGGCCGTTCTTGCTCCAGATTCAGCATACTCCCGCCATATATGATCTTAGTATCGGCTTGTTCAATTGCTCCAACTTCCTTTTTTGCCTCCAAAAACGTCATAACCGATAACGCCGCCACACCGATCAACACTAAAGCCAATACCACCTTTTCAAGGTGATCCAAAACTCCTTTGAGCTTGTCTAAAGGGTTGGGTTTTGGACCAGCAGGAGGTGCTGCTTCTTCCTCACCAGAAGCAGATTCTACAACCTCTTCGGTAGCCTCCGGATCAACCTCAGAATCGCTCTTTTTCTTCTTTAGAATTGAATCTAAGAAACCCATTTATCAGATAATATTACATTTACCACCAATTTATTCGGAATGTCGCTAGGGAGAACCCGCCTGATTTGGATCAGTAGCTATATTCCTCGGCCGAACCGCGTCCAATTCGAGAACCACATCAAGAGCTGTCTCACCAATCACATTGGTGGCCGGAGATGCGGTCAAACCTTGCCTTACCAAATAATTTATGTAGGCCGGCTGAAGAGTAATTTTCGAAGCCACAGTAGCACCACCAGGCCCGCCGCTGCCAGGTCCACCAGGCCCGCCGCTACCAGGTCCGCCAGGCCCGCCGCTGCCAGGTCCCCCCATGCCGGGCTCAGCATTACCACCGCCCATGCCCGAGCCGCCCATGCCGGGCTCAGAATTACCGCCACCCATGCCAGCAACAGTAGTGGATGAAGATTCACCGGCCGGGGTTACCTCCATTGTTCGTACCACGTAAAATGTCTTTGTTTTTGCAAAACCCGAGAGGGTTTTAGCAATACCATCACTTAAACACCGGAACTTAACCTTATACGGTCGCACTACTGAAATACTGTTTGTGTATATTTCGCGGGTATTCAAGTAATTTGATGTCATCGCTGCCCTACGATCCTCCTCCGTCACGGGCTTTCGCTGAAGCAATTCCAAAGACTGAATTCTACTTTGAAATAATACATCGGTTATCTGTTTAACGTCTTCTAATTGTATCTGCAGCTCCGGAATTTTATCAGTTGTAATCTCTACAACATCCATCAAAGGGGCAAAGGTAAAACTGTAGTTAATATCCGCACGCTTGCTCAAATCGCTTGGCACTTTAACCAAGTTATTCGTTGCCTTACGGTTCAATAACACAATCGTTTGGGTGAGATAATTCAGGAATTCATTGCTACTCATCGCTGGCAACGGATTATCTGTAAATACTTTTCCGGCTTGTGAAGTAAAACGATCATATTCATCCGCAATCTCACCCAGAACCCCAACATTTTTAGCATCAACCTTCACTTGTGCATTTTTCACCTCGTCTCGCTTCCCCATTTGCTCCTTGTACTCATCATTAGCAGTTGTTTTTTTCGCTTCCGTCGTGCCTTTAAAAAGAAACCCACCCACTACAAAGCCAATAGCCAGTAAAAGACCGACAATCACGAGCACATGACGCTTCAACAAAAATATGACCGCTTTTTTATCCACTAGTTCAACTCCGGATCTTTCATAATAATGGGCGAAGTGAGTTTAAGCTGTAACACAAAATCAAACCACTTTACATCCGAATCAACATTAAAACCACCGCTTGTCACCTTCGTATCAGTTTCCGAATTGCTAAACATTTCGTGTTCCCGAAACAGTTTCTCAAGCAACTGTGAATACTCCCGATTCAGAGTCTCTCGCGGCTTGGGATTCACAATATTTTTTGCCCTAAGTTTTAAGTAAATTGTGTCTATTGGCTCCAATGGTGCCGTTGATAGAGCCTGCCCTCCGGAACTGCCCCCCATACCTCCTCCAGGAGGGCCACCCATGCCTCCTCCAGGGGGAGGCCCACCCATGCCAGGCTCAGCATTACCACCACCCATGCCAGGCTCAGCATTACCACCACCCATGCCCGAGCCACCCGAACCACCCGAGCCGGCAACCGTGATAGTAGGCATATTAGGGCCAAGGGACTGAATCCAAATAGCAGTTTGAACATTCGTTACATTTCCCGGTTTTGCTCCGTTGTTAACTTCATACTGAGCAATCAATTCATCAACCCTATTGGTAATAGCAGCCAATTCGTTTGGCTGGGTTACGATATACACTTCAGGCTCTACTTTTGAGAGCACCCCTTGAATGCCGTTAATGAGATTAATCCAGTAATAACGGCTCTCTAGAGCCCGTTCCATTTTGGCTGAGGATTCCTTTGCTTTCCCAAGCCTTATGGTTCCATCAGATATTTGACCAGCCAACGAAGCAACTTGTGAAAACTCTCCCTTTATCTCCTCCGCAGCAGCACTCTGGGTGCTTGCTATTTTAATATTCATAATCGCCTGCGCAAAGAAAACTAATCCTACACAGAATACCGCTGCTACAACGTATAAACTACGTTTCTCAATTTGAAGGCTAATCCGCTCGTGTTTGGGGAGTAGATTAAATTCAGTCAGGCCTACTGTTGTCATCCTCAAACCCAAACCTGACAATTCCCCCAACCAGTGAGCATTCGTCGACAGCGTTTGCTTATCTACCCCCTGCCCCACCTCGATATTTCGAAAAGGGTTGAAAAACTCAATCGGAAGATTGAATTTTTCCATGAAAAATTCCGCGGTGTAGTGCAGGGAAGACCCGCCTCCTGCAAGGTAAATCTGCTGTGGTGTTTGCCCTCCTTGTTGTGAACGATAATATTGGATAGTTTGGGACACCTGCTGATGTAACCGAGTCATCACATTTCTAGCGGTGCGCACCAATATAGCCTGATAAGCGTCCGCAGGCTCCTCCATATTGGTCATGTGTACATACCCATAAGCCTTCTTGTATTCCTCAGCTTGAGCCCAATCTAAGCCAGATTCCTTGGCAAACTCCTGAGTAATGGAATTAGCGCCAAAGTTTACACTGCGAATAAAAAACCCATCTCCCTCAATAAAGATTACATTTGTAGTTTTTGATCCGATATCGAGAAGCATTGAGCATCCCTGGACTTCAGCATAGTTATGCATATACGCATTTCGCAATGCAGCAGGAGCACCGTCCATTACTGAAAGTATTATCCCCAAATCATTACATGCAGTAGTGAGGCTTTCGACCACTTCCTCCTTTAAAGCCATCAACATAACGTCGAGTTCGCCAGTGTCTGCAGTGCCCATTATCTCGTAGCCCCACTCCATTTCATCCAACGGAAAGGGGACCTGTGACGCCGCTTCATACTGTACAATTTGTCCGACTTTTGACCCTTCCACCGCTGGAGTCCTCAGAAACTTCGTAAAACACTGAAAGCTAGGAGCGCATATATTCGCCTGCATTCCCTTCGGCCGAATCTCGTTACGATCAAATAACTCCTGCAGTTTCTCTTTTAACAAATCCGTTCGGTCCGTCTCCTCCAAACCTCTTAACTCCAGAGACACGACTTCGTAATGAGCTAAAATTAGAGTTCCATTTTCCTGAGGTTCAAACAGAGCTACCTTCAGATTTGACGCCCCGGCATCAATGGCCAAAAATGGTTTCATTCAGAATACTTACAGAATTAACGAGGCAATCGGCAAGCAGCCGATGACAGGTTTCATGCCCCGCAAACCCGCTAAGACAATGTACCCCGAAAAGGCAAAATCGCAATCTTTTTGCGGTGTTTCCCCACTAACTGCGTTTTGTGAAACGTAAAATTCCGGCAAGAGCCTTTACCGAGTCCAATCCTGCCCATGTGGACAATATCCAGTAATATACGGCTGCAATTAAAGCTGGGAAAAACACCTTCAATACCCGGCTCCCAACGCCTGTATCGGGAATTTTAAGTCCTGCGGAAAGACCGAATACGAAACACCCCATCACCAATGTCAGCCCCAACATCACGGGCAGTTGTTTCCTTAATCCGGGCAAGGCAATCGGCATCAATTCTTCTCTATTTCTGATGGCCCGCCATAAAAGTGCGGCATTCATCGTTGAACTAATTGTATTGGCAATCCCAAAAGCTCCCTGGCGAAGGTTGGGCTCAAACTGAAACACCAAAATCAAGGCAAGAGCCAAGTTTAGGATAAGACAAAAGATACTGATCTTCACGGGTGTTTTAATATCCCCCAAAGCGTGAAAAGCACGGGCCAAAATTAATACCAGTGAATACCCCGCCAAGGCCGGGGCCAGACAACGCAAAGCCCACGCTGCCCGCTCGGTGGATTCCTGCGTAAAAGCCCCATATTGGAAGAGTAACTGTACGATCGGCTCAGCTAACACAAAAAGCAGTGCTGCCGCAGGCAAATTAAGAAATAGTAAATGGCGGGCAGCCTCATCAATATTGTTACGAAATTTGCCGAACTGTTTTTCTGCTGCTAACCCCGACAAAGCCGGCAGCAGAAATGTAGCCATGGAAACCGCAAAAAGACCCTGGGGAAATTCAAGCAACCGGACCGCATACCCATAGGAAGCCACCACATTTTCCCCCACGAAAAACCCGATGCAATAGGTCGCAAGAATGTTGATCTGAAAAGCCGCCACTCCGATCACTCCTGGTCCTAACCGCTGAAGAATTATTCGGACTGAACCATCAGACCAAGGTGAAATCCATTGAGGTCGAAAACCTTCACGCCACAAAGTAGGGAGTTGATAAAGGAGCTGTGCCAACCCAGCTACGAGAACCCCGACTGCCAAGGCAAAGATTTGATCTTTGAGTTCAGCTCCCCAGCGCGGCGCCAAAAAAAGCACGCTGCCAATCATCACCACGTTTAAGATTAAAGCACCAAGGGCCGGCAGAAAAAAATAGCCGCGCGAATTGAGAATACCCATGGCCACAGCCGCAAGGCAGATCAGCATCAAGTAAGGAAAAACCCAACGTAAAAGCTGCAGCATCAATTGGNTCTTCTCATCCCACTCTCCCCATTCCANAGCAGCGGTAATTGCCAGTAATCCCAGTCCCACAGCAACTGATAAAACCAACACTAACCCGCTTATCAGTGCATTGGCCGTACGCCACATGGCTTGATCCCCCGAGTTTTTTTCCTGTTCCTTGAAAACGGGAATAAAGGCGGACATCAATGCTCCTTCTCCCAGAAGTCGCCTAAAGAGGTTGGGAATCATAAAGGCCAAGACAAAAGCCCCCGCCACCAACCCATCACCCATGAAACGCGCGTAACAGATTTCACGCACCATACCCAAAAGCCGACTTGCCAAGGTGGCCCCTGCCATAGCGCTTGAGGATTTAAGCATGTCCGACATTATTTAAAATGGCGGTTTTGATAATGAATGATGCAAAATTCCTCTTCTGCACGCAACACGCTCACTTCCTCAAAATTATCCTCAAAAGCCGGAAAAAACACATCCCCCTCCACCTCGCGCTGGACAATAGTTAAAAATAAATCCGAACAAAAAGGCAGCGCTTGTTCATAAATTTGCGCGCCACCAGCAACGAAAGCGGTACGNCCNTCCAGAAGTGGGGTGACCTCATCCAATGATTGAATAACCGTTACCTCAGGATGAATAAAATTTCCCCGGGTTAAAACCATGGTTTCCCTTCCGGGAAGTGCTCTGCCAATGGAATCAAAGGTGCGCCGCCCCATCACTAAGACTTGCCCCATCGTCGTCTCCTTAAACCATTTGAAGTCCTCAGGNATATGCCACGGAATCTCCAACCCCTTCCCTATCACGCGATTGAGGGACATCGCGGCAATGGCTTTAAAGGCACTCATACCGCCACTGCCGCCTTGATNTGCGGGTGCGGATCGTATTGTTCGATAGAGAAATCCTCGAAGACAAAATCATGGATATTTTTCACCTCAGGATTCATTCGCAAAATTGGTAATTGGCGTGGCTCACGNGAAAGCTGTTCCTTCGCTTGATCCAAATGATTGGAATAAAGATGCAGATCACCAAAGGTATGNACGAATTCACCGGGCTTAAGCCCGGTCACTTGCGCTACCATCAGGGTAAGAAGTGANTAGCTGGCNATGTTGAAAGGAACACCCAAAAATAAATCCGCACTACGTTGGTAAAGTTGGCAACTCAGCTCACCATCCCTCACGTAGAATTGAAAAAAAGCATGGCAGGGTGCCAGTGCCATTTGATCAATCTCTCCAACATTCCAGGCACTCACAATCAACCGACGACTATCCGGGTTGGTCTTGATTTGCTCGATCACNTCATTAATNTGATTAATGGAACGGCCATCGGGCGCACGCCAGTCACACCATTGAGCGCCATAAACCCGGCCAAGGTTTCCNTCGCTATCAGCCCACTCATCCCATATGCGAACACCATTTTCCTTCAGGTAACCAATATTCGTATCACCTTTCAAAAACCATAGTAGCTCGTGAATGATACTCTTAAGGTGCAACTTCTTGGTGGTCAGCATCGGAAAACGATCCCGAAGATCGAACCGGGCTTGTGCACCGAATACCGAGATCGTGCCTGTGCCGGTGCGATCCTCCTTGCCTTTGCCGTTTTCCAGCACATGCCGAAGTAAATCCAAATATTGAACCATGAAGTCTCCAAATTGCTAAGCTATCCTGAATGCGTCAAATGTAGATCATCCCCAATATTCACGGCCAAGATTCCCTTTGCTGATANATTCGAGTACAACCACAGGCGTGATACGCATCCTCATTACTGGCTTGATCGCTGCGGCCCTGATGCTGGNAGCGTTCTTTGCTTGGGGAGGTTATTTTGAGGAACTACTGAGGGGTAACATCACCAGNCAACCGGGACGGTGGGATTGGCTCTTTGTGGTGGGTCTTTTAACCCTCGATGTTTTTTTGCCCATTCCTGCCACTGCAGTGCTCGCTTCTCTGGGAATGGCCTATGGTCCTTGGATCGGGGGAGCCATTGGCACCCTGGGCACATTCACTGCGGGNACAACCGGCTACCTGTTGTGCCGGTTACTGAATGAGCGAGCCGCAAAATTTCTGGTGGGTGAAAAAGGCATGGCACTGGGCCAACAATTTTTCCAGCACAAAGGCGGCTGGGTGATTGCCTTATCACGCTGGACAATCCTGCTGCCTGAACTCTTGAGCTGTTACGCCGGGCTGATGCGCATGGCCCCAAGGCAATATTTTGCTGCGCTACTTTGTGGCACAATGCCTATGAGCTTTACTTACGCATGGCTAGGCTCAACGAACACCGCTCAGGAAAATAAACTATTGGCTCTAGTCATTAGCGCCGCAGTTCCGGTTCTCTTGTGGAGTGGTTGGAGCTGGTGGAACAAAAAAGCGATTAATTAATTCTATCAGGCCACCCCCCACAACTGGGACAACTCTGACCGGGCTTGAAAACGTAGATACTTGCGCAGTAGGGGCATTTGGTTGGCCGATTAGGATCAAAACCCAACCCCAACTCAGGCCTTTCAGAGCGCAACCTCAAGGTTACACCAACCAACCAATTACAAACATGTTCAAGATTCACATCTAAAATTTGAGGCAGCGATATCACTCCTTGATTGGTGTAAATCTTTACCGTTTTGCCGTGATAAGTAGCATCGTTGTCATAACCCAATCCAGCGGTATAGCAAATGCCGATGAGGTCGCGCCCATGAATATCAAAGAATACTTCCTCCTCTAATTTAGATGTGTTCCTACGTGGTCTCTTTTTTACTAACTTCAACTGATCAGCTTTAACCGTAAACTCCCAATCAGGCTTCTTATCTTCCGATCCATACAACCAGCTTTCCCGTAAATAATTTCTATAAGATTTGAAAAAAAACAAAAGTAACGACGGGGGGAAAAACACCCAAAATAAAAGATGAGCCCAAATAGGAGCAATATTGTCCTCTGCCTTCATTTCTCTAGTGCACGAAAAACCACCTGATATTTGCTTAAAATCCCAGCCTTTTTGCTGCAATGCCTCTTTACTGTCTTTCTCAACAAAATCTTTTTGTAGAGCCATTAAAGGGCGACCCCCATACCAAGTGACCAAGTGTTCTTTTATACTTTTTCTATTTTTGTCCGGAATTGCATCAAGCATTTCAATCATTACAAGCTGCTTACTATGGAGACCTTCAAAAAGATCAATGATCAGATTATCAGCAAGCTTTTTTGAGGAAGGAATATGCGATGCTTCCGCTAATACAGCATTCCCTGACCCATAAACTTTTAAAAAAAGTTGGTGTTTATAGTCATAAATCCTAACCGAATTTGCTAGAGCCCACCTGAGCATTGCACCCAGCCCTGCTTCTCCTATTGCAGATCCCATCGCACCTCCAACTGAAACAGCTAATATCACCACCAAAATTAAAGCGCATGGAAGAAAGACGATGAACAAAAGAATAAATAGGGGCAGTTCTAATAAAGCCATCCAACGAAAGCTTTGGAGCCTTACATGTTCCAAAGCCATATGTGTTGCCCCAGAAATATCCTCACCAATCAAATCCTTAACATCCATTTGCCGGGTTTTATGGGAGGCAGTAACCGCGGCCGAAAGCGTTATTTTTTTCTGAATCTCTTCCGGGTTTAAGTTCTCAATAAGTTCACTCAAAGGAAAATAATCACCCGACTCGTCGTGACTGGCTAAGTCATCAGGCAAAAGCAAACCTTGTTCTAGGTATTCATTAACCTGACTCAGTGGGTACGGCCCGCTAGGCTTATCACCTCTTGAAATATATATCTGAGTTGAATCAGGCATTTCCGCTACATCAACGTAATTCTCTACCCTAAATTCATTTTTCGTTTCACCGACATCCAAAGGCTGTTCCTTAAAATTATTTTTCGCTTCAACCTGAGGCTTTTTTGAAGTTTGCCCGCGCTCTTTTAATTTTCTCCTAATCCAATCCACAAAGCATGCCACACCAAATATCAGAACTAAAGCTAAACAGGACCAATTACGTAACCCCTCAGACAATTCAATCAGAGGATCTTCCATTGCCATTAAGATGATGTTGATGTCAACGAACATGCGGGACGAAATAACATATTATAGAATGTTTTAATTTTTGTCTATATAGACAAGCCTCCAACGCAACAATCTTGCCAAGTTAAACTAACTGATTAAGCTTATTTCATGACCACCTTTATGCGCCCTCAATTTTTTCTCCTCTGTACTTCACTCATTTTCTTTTTTAACCAGACCCAATCCGCCGAAATCCCAAAATGGGTGGATCTCTTTAATGGCAAAGACCTAACTGGCTGGATCGATGTCAATACATCCCCAGACACGTGGTATGTCAAAGACGGTATCCTTATCTGCAAGGGCAAACCTATTGGAGTGATGCGCAGTGAAAAGCAGTATGAGAACTTTCTGCTTCATGTCGAATGGCGCCACATGGAGCCGGGCGGTAATTCCGGTATCTTTGCTTGGAGTGACGCAAAGCCTTTTGGAAATCGATTACCCAAGGGACTGGAGATTCAAATGCTGGAACTAGACTGGATAAAATTACACACACGCAAAGGAAAGACTCCACCCATCGCGTACGTCCACGGCGAACTGTTTGGAGCCGGCGGCTTAAAAGCCAAACCCGATAACCCACGCGGCAGCCGCAGCAAATCACTGGAGAACCGGTGCAAAGGAAAGGGAGAATGGAACACCTACGATGTGGTGTGCGTAGATGGCGTGGTAAAGTTATCGGTGAACGGAAAATTTGTGAATGGCATCAGCCACGTGGAGTGGAAAAAAGGATACCTTTGTTTGGAATCAGAAGGCGCGGAGATTCATTTTCGTAACCTGAAGATCATGGAACTGCCGCCAGGCATCACCTCGAAGGAACAAACAGCGCCTTTAGTGAAATAGCCCGAACTAATCCAATTTAGGTGAAGAAACTCATTTAAATTCCTCAAAGCTCAACGAGGCCTGCCTTGGAATTACCTATGACCCCGATTGGCTTGAGCCTGAAAAGCCTCTATAACTGAAAAACCAGTTTGGGCATTCCCGTTGGACACGAAACCGGGCTAATATGGTTAAAACCCACTGCCACAAAATTTTTTAAACAGAANATTCTATCCTCCGGCACGAGCCAGCCGGTCATTGATACCGTCCCAGTCCTGATCGTCAGGGGGCGCTTCCACGCAAATTAACTCAGCGCCTTCTTTATCACACCGGTAAAGCTCATCGTACAAAACTCTGGCATAAGCCTTCGCTTCTCTTGGCAATACGCTGACTCGACCAAACCGTGTACCCGGTACAATTTGGGTATGAGCAATCACACAAACCCGATCATGAGGTGTACGCGAATAAGCAATCTGACCCTCCAGGTCCTCTTCGTCTGCCCAATTCAATACAAGTAAGCGCGCATTGGGTGCATAATGTCTCTTTANTTGCCCCGGGCTCNTAAGAATTCCTTTNTCACTATCTATTTCAACTTTGTANTCNGACAACACCGCACTGATTGCCTCAACGGAAATCATCCCNGGCCGAAGCACCCGAACCTTTTCATTAGTCAAATCAACCACCGTTGATTCAATACCCACCTCCGTAGTACCCCCATCAATGATCATTTCGATTCTTCCATCCATTTGACTTACCACATGCTCTGCACTGGTCGGAGAAACGTGATTCGATAAATTTGCACTGGGGGCAGCCAATGGAAAGCGGCAGGCTTTAATCAATTCCTGCATGAACCGATGACTGGGCCAACGCACTCCCACCGTATCACCGCCGGCAGTCACGATATCCGGGATACTTTTCGCCCGAGGCAAAACCAGAGTAATCGGCCCCGGCCAAAACGCCTTGGCCAATATCGCTGCAGATTTTGTCCATTCTGCCACGCAATCACACGCCATTGATTCACTGGCAACATGAACAATGATCGGATTTTCNGCTGGCCGATTCTTGGCGGTGAAAATTTTTTCCACACTTGCGGGTTCCAGTGCGTTGGAAGCCAGGCCATACACGGTTTCAGTCGGAACAGCCACTACCTTNCCCTCTCTCAGGCAAGCCGATGCCAATGCCAAGACCTCATTAAAAGCCTCCTCTGAATCAGTCTTTAGGTACTGCGTATCCAAAATCAAAACAGGGACTATATCTGAAGAAGCTGCCCACCACGACCCAAAAACCTTGAACCATTAACGCCAAAACCCGATTCTCNTGCTCATGCTGACTAGTTTAACTGAACAATTGCTTGCGGGAACCGATTTATCGAACGAACAAGTTGTTGAATCTGTGAAGCATATTACCAGCGAGGAGATTTCCGCGGAGGAAAAAGCAAAGTTCCTCACNGCTCTAGCCAACAAAGGCGAGTCACATGAGGAACTGGCCGCCTTCGCTGGAGAATTACGCAATCGCGCCACCGAAGTCCCTTTGGATGAAGCCACTCGCGCCGACGAAATACTGGACGTCTGCGGCACCGGAGGTGATGGACTCCATACATTTAATATTTCCACTACCGTAGCTCTGGTGTGTGCAGCCGCTGGCATCACCGTTGCCAAGCACGGCAACCGGGCCATCACCAGCAAGAGCGGCAGTGCCGATGTTCTGGAAGCATTGGGTATTCCAACTGATCTTTCACCGACTGACGCAGCNTTAGCCTTGAGCAAACACGGCTTTGCCTTTCTCTTTGCGCCTCTGTATCACCCGGCCTTCAAGAACATCATGCCTGCCCGTAAACTTTGTGCGGAAGCTGGCCAGCGTACACTCTTTAATTTTTTGGGGCCATTACTTAACCCAGCCCAGCCTACTGCCCAACTCATTGGCGTACCGCGCGCCGAACTTACCGAACCCATGGCTAAAGTTTTACAAAATCTCGGTATTCGGCGAGGCATGGTGGTCAGCGGTCGCGTTGNGGACAAGCGCATGGATGAACTTTCCACTTTAGGTGAAAACACAATTGCCGAATTCTATCAGGATCGAGGCTTNACCACATCAACCCTTAACCCATCTGATCTCCCCCTCGCAAAAGCGACCCTTGANGATCTTGCAGGTGGCGATGCAGATACAAATGCTCATATCATTCGTTCCATTCTCTCCANTGAAATAAAAGGNCCCAAACGTGAAGCTGTTTTGCTTAATGCGGGAGCTGCACTGTTTATCGCAANCAANGCTGATTCCATCAGCACTGGNATGGAACTGGCCGCTGAAGTAATTGACAGTGGACAAGCCTCAGCAAAACTCGCCGAACTTTCCGCATAAAATGGGAAAAGAACCGCCCATCCTTGAATTACCCAAGCCGGGGCTTCCCTCAAAACGTAAAGGTTGGTGGAAACTACTCCCACCAGCCGCTGTGCTCGTAATAGTNGGTGCAATATGCTTTGTCTCCCAATATGAACCGGTAACAAACAAACGATATTACCCACAGTGCCAATTTAAACAAACCACTGGCTTGGACTGCCCCGGCTGCGGCGGCCTGCGGGCCACACACGCAATCACAAACGGACGTATCATGGAGGCCTTTCGCTTCCATCCGGGCTTTGTGTTATCACTGCCTATCCTTGGGTACCTTTTTGTTTTATGGACTCTAGAGTGGCGACGGATAGGCCAAATGCCAGCACCCCTAGCACAACCAGAATGTAACCGGCCATTGATTGTCGTCGCTGTACTTTTTATTTCTTTCGGAATAGTTCGCAATATCCCAATTAAGCCTTTCTCTTACTTGAAAATTCCGCCGGCAACGCAAGTAAAGGACGTAGACAAGAATTAAGCCTCGCCCGCGAAACTACGTGGTGTTAGAATAATTATTGCAGGGCTGCCCAACGCCTCTCCAGCAGGAGATTCTGTATTTATTAGTGTGATAATCGTACGGATTTAAATCTATACGAAAACGGTGGCACGAACACTGCCGGCCGTAACCCACACCAGTAAAAACCCATATCTAAAGGAAAAATTATATATGAATGCACCTCAACAGCCTGAAGGAGATGCCACTGGNGGAATAATACCCTACAAAAATAAACATGCTCTCATTGGCTACTACATGAGTGTGGGTGGCCTGATCATGATGTGTNTTCCGGGTGTGGGACTCATCTACTCAATCGCTGTGGTAGTTTTAGGATTTAAGGGCCTCAAAAACGCTAAAGAACACCCCGAAGTCAAAGGTCAGGTTCATTGCTGGGTTGCAATTATCGGGGGAGCACTTGAAACACTCGTTGCCCTTGGGATAATCCTCGCAATGCTTGGCGTTTTTAAATAACTACTTTCTTGAACACTTACGAAATTATCGGTGGAGATAACCGTGCCCATGGACCGGTAACGGGTGAGGAGATTTATAATTGGATTCGACAAGGGCGGGCTGATGGCTACACGATGGCCCGCTTAAGCGGAAGTGGCACCTGGCAACCACTAGGTTCATTCCCAGAGTTTGTCGGCCCTCTTCACGGCCTACCATGGGTACGCACATTAAAAAAAGCACCCAAAACAGATAGTCTGGCCATCGCAAGTCTGGTCTTGGGCATTGTTTCAATTGTTTTTCAGCCTCTAGGACTTTTTTTTGGAGTGCCTGCAGCTTACTTAGGCCACCGGTCTTTGCATGCCATCGCCAAACAACCCAAAGAAATCGGGGGACATGGCTTGGCTGTCGGAGGATTGGTTACTGGTTATATCGGATCAGTACTGGGAGCCATTTCCTTAGTGCTTATAGTGATGCTCGTTCTAGCCATAAGGAACTGAGCCTAAATTTAATCTTTGATGATTGTCAGTGGAATAAACTAAAGATAGTTTCACCCCAACCCATATGTCCGAATACCATTTCATTGGAGGAGACGA
Source organism: Verrucomicrobiales bacterium (assembly GCA_002719595.1). Lineage (GTDB taxonomy): Bacteria > Verrucomicrobiota > Verrucomicrobiia > Limisphaerales > UBA1100 > UBA1100. Next base: position 49,522 of record PBEJ01000005.1, on the reverse strand, counting down.
CAAAGAATACGGTCCATACTCTGCCGACCAAATTAAGAAATTCATCGCAGAAAACCGTCTTAACTCCAATACGAGTGTTAAAACGACTGGAGGAGAATGGAAGCCCGCCAGCACTTATCCTGAGCTAATGAGCCCAAAGGGCCCTGTAACCAGCCCACCACAGCAAAAAGATATCTCTGCTCCCTCCCATACATCAGAATACCATTTTATAGGGGGGGACAACAAAGAATACGGCCCTTTCTCTGCCGAACAAATTAAAAGGTTCATGGCGGAAAACAGACTTAGTGCCAATACTAGCATTAAGACGACTGGAGGAGAATGGAAGCTTGCCAGCACTTATCCTGAGCTTGGGTTTACATCCCCCCCCACAGGAACTCCCATGGCAGGCCAACATCAACAAGCAATCAACGCACAAGCCGCCCAACAAAAGATCAATGGACCAGCCATCTTCATGATGGTCATGGCAATTATAGGAATCGTCGGCAATATTTTTAATTTAGGCTTAAGTGTATTCGGCACCGGATTGATGGGAGCTGCTGCCGGCTCTTCAGGGGGAGGGATGTCTGATGCGCAACAATTTGAGATGATTGCCAATCTGGTGGGTGGCGTGGGTGGGGCGATAATCGGCCTGATAATCCAAGGACTTATTTTATTTGGCTCAATAAAGATGAAAAACCTCCAGTCCTACGGNCTCTCAATNACTGCAGCAATCCTCAGCATCACTTGCAACTGCTGCTGCCCCATTGGTTGGGGTGCAGGTATTTGGGCTCTCGTGGTACTGGTTGACCCGAAAGTCAAAGCTGCATTTAACTGAAATAAACCATTGGCCTANCCATTCAACTTACATATGAGCGGTTCAGGCAATGACTCAACTTCTTCGGAAGAGGGGAAGAAAGAAAAACCAAACCTGCCGCCAATCCCCGATGAGGTTCGTGAGGCTTCACTCAGCAAAAAAAAATCACCTGCAACCCATAAACAGGAAGGGGAGGAGGAAGCATCCCAGCCACCCGTCATCGAATATACCATTATTGGTGGAGACGGAGAGGAATATGGACCCGCTTCAAGAAATGATTTAGCCAGATGGATTCAAACAGGCAAAGCCAACCATCTTACTCTGGTACGAACCGATCAAGAATCGGCATGGACGGCAATCCAAGAAATACCGGAACTGGCAAACCTGCTTGAAAAACAACTGAAGAAGCCGAGAAAAGTAACGGCCATTGCTGCAATGACCCTGATAGGCGGTATTATTGCAACAATCATCGGATTCGCCGAGGCAATGGGAATCACATCCACTTTTTGTNTCGGCTGCTTTTTGATTCCGGGCTCTTTNATTTCATTTTTTGGCGGCATATTCGCAATCATTCAAGGAGCTCTTTTATTTGGAAAGAACCCGGGTAAGCACCTAAAGCGAACGCGCATTACAGCCTCCATCCAGATTGCCTGTATTCTGGCGGGTGATATAATAAATCTGATTCTTGGAATACTGAACCATGTCTTTCTTAGCGACGAATCAGTAGTCGAGTATCGAAATAAAACANTAATAAATTAANATGTATATTGTCATTGGCGGCGATGGGAGAGAGTACGGCCCAAAGGTCGAGGTAGAGGTAGTGGAGTGGATCGTTCAAGGCAGGCTAAACGCNGCTTCTCGAATNAANGAAGTCGGCAGTAATGAGTGGCANACTCTGGGAACCCTTCCTGAATTCCAAGCTGAACTGGAAAGTGCAGCACCCATAGGATCATCAATNCATGCTGCCAACCAAGNTGCTTCAACCTATCAACNTACCGATGAGCCCATCCCGAGCTATATGGTNCAAGCCATCCTGGTCACTTTCTTTTGCTGTATGCCTTTAGGCATCCCTGCCATTATTTTTGCCTCACGAGTCGATGGATTAATTCGTATGGGAAACTACACCGAAGCGAGAGAATGCTCTAACAAAGCAAAACTGTGGTGCTGGATTGGTTTAGGACTGGGTATCCCCGCCAATATCATCAGTATAATTGGCCTATTCGGATCCNCGTTTGCCAGTGGCTTCTAGGCAAACTAGAATTTCCCCAACTATTTGATCTATGCTTCGAATATTTATTGTTGTATGAATCGGACTGTTTACGCGCCAAAGGGATAAACCACTTTCGAAACCCATGAAGGAATATATTATAGTCGGCGGTGATGGAAAAGAATATGGGCCAGTATCGGATGCTGAAGTCACTCAATGGATTACAAGCGGCCGTGCCAACGGAGATACCCGCATCAAGGAAAAGGGCGCGAAGGAATGGCAACGACTGCGTGACTTAGATTTATTCGATCGTGCGATTGGATCGCCCATTCCTCCAACATTATCCGACTCACCCTCATCAAATTCCTCGCCCACTGCCCAACTTACTGAGGCACAACTAATCGAGGAGTTAGCAGACCGTCCCCAGACCTTTTCGGTAAAGGAAGCTCTTGCCCTCGGCTGGCGATTAACACGAGAAAATTTCGGCCTCTTTATCCTGACATACCTGTGTGTGATGGGAGTCAGCATGGTTGCCGGGATAATCCCTTTTGGNGGCTTCATCATAGGTGGCCCCATTGCCGGAGGTATGTATTTAATTTTTCTCCGACGTCTGCGAGGAGAACCCGCCGAAATTAGCCACCTTTTCACTGGTTTTAAGGGAGATTTTTGGCCGCTTTTCCTGACCTATCTCTTTCTAACAATAGCGCTTGGATTGTTGAGTTTAGTTTTATTAATACCCATAATCTTAATTATTGTTTTCGGCNTATTATATATTACAGGGAACGGTGGCGGTAACCCTGCAGAAATGGAAAACCTAATATACCTCATTGTTCTCTTTTGTGGTTTGGCCATGTTGCCCCTGATATTGCTTACAATGACTCTGGGAGGGATGCTCGGACTTTCAATACCTCTGGTGATGGACCGGAAAATGGATCCATTAGATGCCTTTAAGGCAACGTGGAAAATAACCCGCCAATGTTGGAAAAAATTTCTCGGTCTGAGCTTTTACTTAATTGCCATCAATCTAGCTGGAATCCTTTTATGTTGTCTGGGCTGGTTAATCGCTGTCCCACTTATGATTGCTACAAATGCCGTGGTGTATGAGCAACTGCTAGGGCGTGGAATAAAATCATGAAATTTCTTTGCTACATGCTAAACATGATTGTTCCCGGAGCCGGACTTTTAATACTCAAGGATTGGATCAAAGGAGNCTTACTAAGCCTTTTTTCTTTAATAGCATGGGGGCTCATTGTGCCCGGTTTGTACCAGGGCTATAAGCTTTTTGAAACCATGACCAACCTGTATGATTTGGCCGATGGAGATCCCGCAGGCCTTGAGAGCGGGTCAAATCAACTAAAAGAAATAATAGTTAACAACGTACCCATCTTGGCACTGGGAGTGATAGGCTTCATCATATTAAAAGTCACCCTAATCTGGTCACAGGCCGCGACGGTCCGTGCTTTTAAAGAAAAAAAAGAATCGGAAGATCAATCCTTGGCAAATCCTGAAGTGCCTTTTATTGACTCTTCAAACTGATGGCGCACTTGAGCCACAACCTCACGTTGAGGGCGAAGCTCAGTATTTACAATCACATCAGCCTGCTTATAAAAAGGCTCGCGCTCGGTGAGCATCTGCCGAATAACCCCTAAAGGATCTTCTCTTTGAAGCAGAGGACGGTGTTTCTGATGTTTGGTTCTCTCATGTATGGACTCTGCCTTAGCCCAAAGACACACCAATAGAGCATGCGTCTTGAGACTTTCAAAATTTTCCGGATTAATAACAGCACCTCCACCGGTGGCTATTACCAATTCCTGCTTTCCGGCCAGATCTGAAATGACTTCCTTNTCTAACTTCCGAAAAACCNACTCCCCCTCGGATCTAAAAATCTCCGCAACTGATATCCCTGCTCGCTCCTCGACCAGCGAATCAGTGTCCACAAAACGAAACTTCAAATCCCTAGCCACCATATGACCGACAGTAGATTTTCCGCACCCCATAAATCCAATNAACGCAAGATTATGGATTGTGCGACCGGTAGCCATAGGCAAATCATGCAAAAAAATGACTACCAAAGCACGCCTGTTTTAAGCACTGTTTTAATCAAATAGCCGATTTTGCTTGTTCAGGTCATAAAGCCATCATCATCATGTCGGTAGTGAGCAGTGCTCCGGACAAAAAAGAACGAATCTTTCGTGGTATCGGGGTCTCCCCGGGTGTGGTGCGTGGTCGCATTGTGGTATTAGANCACGAACAAAATGAAGAACCGCCACGGCGACATATCCCAGAATCAGAACATCCCGCAGAACTGGACCGACTGCAATCAGCTTTGGCAAATACGCGCCGCGAAATTTCTGATATACAGAACCAGGTTGAAAATAATCTTGGCTCATCCGAATCAGCCATTTTTGACGCCCACCTATTAGTCCTAGAAGATTCCACTCTAATTCATGAGGTAAAACGCTACACTCAAACAGAAAATGTAAACATAGATTATGCATTCCATACGGTAGCTGAAAAATATGCCCAGGCCCTGGGATCAGTTGAAGATGAATATCTACGCGAACGAGCTGCAGACATTCGAGACGTAACCAACCGCGTACTCAGTCATCTTTGCGAGCACAACCTTCAAGACTTATCCCACCTGACGGAACCTTACATCCTGATAGGCCACGATCTAACCCCTTCACAAACCGCCTCGCTGGACCGCAAATTGGCACAAGGTTTTGCCACCGATGTCGGTGGCAAAACCTCTCATACTGCCATCATGGCCGGATCCCTTGGAATACCCGCGGTAGTCGGCCTAAAAGATACCACCGAAAGCCTAGACACTGATGATTACGTCCTGTTGGACGGATTCAACGGAGTACTAGTGGTAAACCCTTCAGACCAAACGCTTTTTGAGTATGGCCAACTAGAGAAGGAGCAAGAAGACCTGCAAGTAAAGCTGGCTGAAATTAAAGACGCTCCTGCAATCACGCTTGACGGGCGGGAAATCACGCTCTCGGCCAATGTCGAACAAATCAGTGATACAGCCGCGGTACTGGACTGCGGAGCCCAAGGAATCGGCTTATTCCGCACCGAATATCTGTTCCTTGATCGCCAGGCTTTACCAGATGAAGAAGAACAATATGTCAGCTATCATCGCGTAGCCAAGGCTTTGGCACCTGAACCGGTTATTTTTCGTACGCTGGATATTGGTGCCGATAAAATTAGTCACGCCATCGGTGAAACCGACGAAGCTAATCCATTCCTTGGATGGCGCGCCATTCGCTTTTGTNTAGCTCGCAAAGATATTTTCCGCACACAACTCCGCGCCCTCNTACGAGCAAGCTCGGCGGGAAACGTAAAATTAATGTACCCAATGATTTCAGGCGTTGAGGAACTCGATGAAGCTAATGAGTTACTCGAAGAATGCAAAAGGGAATTGCGAGAAGAAAACATCTCTTATGATAAAGACCTCGAAGTCGGCATCATGATTGAAATNCCATCGGCTGTNTTAACAGCCAACGCCCTTGGGGCCCGTGCAAAATTTTTCAGCATTGGAACCAATGATCTAATCCAATACACACTGGCAGTGGACCGGTTGAATGAAAAAGTTGCCGANCTCTATGACCCAACGCACCCNGCCTTACTAAGCCTGCTACAAATGACAATCGATGCGGGCAAGCAACATGACATTTGGACCGGAGTATGCGGCGAAATGGCAGGCGATGTTGCAGCTGTGCCTTTACTCGTTGGAATGGGAGTTGATGAACTCAGCGTAGCCCCAACCATGCTCCCTCAGATTAAATATCTGATTAGAAAATTGAAGTATACTGAAACCCAAAAGCTCGCCCAACAGGCGCTGNAATGCGAATCGAGCGTAGACGTTCTAGTTCAGGCACGCGCAATGGTCCAGCGTGCTGCTCCCGGGGTTTTCCATACCGTATTATGAAGCAAATCATCCTAGCTGCCGGCTACGCAACACGCTTATATCCGTTAACAGAAAACACCCCCAAGCCACTCCTTCACGTCGGAAATCGACCAATGATCGAGCATGTCATCAGCAGCACTGCTGCCATTGGCGTTATCGATGAAACCTACATCGTCACGAACAACAGGTTTACTGATCAGTTCAATCATTGGCTAACCGAGTACACACAAACACATCACAACTTTTGCGGAAAGGTCATTAATGACAGAACTACCAGCAATGAGGACAGGCTTGGAGCAATCGGGGATTTAAATCTGGTCTTAACGCAAGAGAATATCGCCGACGATATTCTTGTTGTTGCTGGTGATAATCTTTTTACAGGAGACCTCAGCAACTTCGGCAAGCACTGCAGGGAACATAGAAAACCTGTTCTAGGCGTATTTGATGTAAAATCACTTGAAGAAGCTAAAAAATATGGGGTAGTAGCCATCAATGAGTCAGGCCAAATCAATAGCTTCGAGGAGAAACCCACTGAACCCAAAAGCACCCTGATTGGGATCGCCCTTTACTATTACCCAAAGGAAATATTGCCTGAAATCTCACGTTATCTAGCAGAAGGAAATAACCCAGATCAACCAGGACGATTTGTGCAATGGCTTTATCCACAAAAGCCTGTACACACTTCAAGTATAACCGGAAATTGGCTAGACATTGGTTCAAAAGAAACTCTGGAAGCAGCCAACACGCTGTTTATCAATCAGAAAGAATAGCCCCGGAGCCATCCACCGCCAAAGGGACATTGTGTTCTTTCCCTGAGTTATGCCTGTTCACCATTCCAACGTAGAGCCCTTCCATCTGGCGCACCATTTTTGACATATCAAATAAAGAAGAAGTCGTACGCGCACTCCAAAGGTGTTTTCGAATGCTTATAAGCTTCTCCGGGTTTTGAGCAAGAGCAAGTGCCGTTTCTTCGTATTCGGCCAAAGTATGAGTAACCAATTCTTCCTCAAGCCCTAGCGACCATAACAAACTGGCACTTACTCTGGAACAAACGTGCCTTCCATAATAAGCGACAACAGGCACTCCCGCCCAAAGTAAATCTTTGGTGGTTGTTTGACCGTTAAAAACCAGCGTATCCAAACCTAAATCCAATAATTGCAACCGCCGCAANTGATCATCTTTTCGGTTTTCCAGTTTGGCAAAAATTAATCGATCCGGATCAACTTGCTGCTGAGCAGCAAAATTTCGAAGATTAGCTTCAGTTATTGAAGGAACCGCCCCAATCCACAAAACCGACTGGGGCACCGCCCTGAGCAGCCGCAACCAGATCGTAAAAGCTTCCCGTGTAATTTTGTATGACTGATTGAAGGTGCCAAACACAAAGGCATTCTCCGGCAGACCATAATCAGACCGAGTGATGTTGTTCTTTGAAATGACTTCTTCGCGATGATTGATGAAGAAAGACCCCGCCAGCCATGCCGGTGTCTCAGCGTAGTCCACTCTACTTGATTCAGGAAATACAATTGGATCAGTAATCACATAATCGTAATAGCCTCCGCCATTTGTCCCCGTTGCACTTAACATGGTTNCCTGAACAGGTGCTGGTTGGAGCGCACAAATCTCCATGCGACTACTTTCAGTGTGCCCACTGAAATCGACCAAAACATCAATTTCATCATCAAAAATCTTTTGCGCAGCACTTAACGTATCCGACTGACGTAGATCCACGAAGTGATCACAATCATTGATAATTCTCTGACGCATTGGACTACCATCATCTATTCCTGTTGAGTAAACAAAAACCTCAAATCTCTCNCGATTATGCAAACCAAACAAAGGAAGAGTCTGCTGTGATATGGGATGCAATCTAAAATCACTGGAAAAATAACCGACACGAACCCTTGGCTGCCCTAACTGAATCCGGTGAGAAAAACCAATATGGAGGGAAGAAACACTATTCCATGCCGCTTGAGCCCAGGCATGTGTCAGGCGCTTGTTACGTTGTGGATCATCTGTGAAGGCAGCCCCCGCCACCGGCTGTTCACGCGGACATCGCCTCTGTGCAATTGCCTCTTCGGTCATTTTATCCAAGGCAGAAAAATGCCGATCAAAACCCTCCCAATCACAACACTGTTGGGCCGATAAGGCGCCCACCTGCCTGATATCTTCGCCGTCTTTTAATTTAATTAAACGATCTACTTCCTNAGCAATTCCATCAAACTGAGCTCTCCGGTTCAGCACAAAAAGTCGGTTCACACCTGCCAGATAATGATCTGGATTAATCAGAAGCGCTTTCGAGAATGAGCTGAGGGCATTTTCAAATTCCGATTGATTGGCCTGCGCAGCTCCTAAACTATTCCATGACTCAATGTTTTCAGGATCCAACTCCACTACACGTTTGTAGCATTTAGCTGCCTCGGCTTGTGCGCCTTGCTTCACATGAATNGCCCCCAATTGCTTCCATATATCGACGCTGGATTTTTCTACNGATANAGCCAACTCCAACACTTCCTTTGCTTTNCCNAGAAATCCTTGCTCCTCCTGTGCCCTAGCTAANAGTTGNAAAGTTAATATAGAAATATTTCCTGGCTGCANCAATGANTGTANCTTTTCAATNGCAANCTTGGGCTCTCCCATTTCTATGNATGCCTCAGATTGAAGCTGAATAGCATTTTCNCCGAAGTTTGGATGCCCAATAAACTTTTCACAGTGANGTGCGACCTCGGACCATTGCCCGATTCCNGCAANAGCCAACACCTCCTCCCAACTAATCTNTTTTGNNTCCCCTCCCTCCATTTTNCTGGCGAGAAACTAGCCTGTTCCTGTCTTTGCAAACAAGCCCGAATGAAATAACTTGCGAGAATCCCGTTACTGAATATCTTGAATAAGACAAGCAAATGCAGGTTGATCCAAATTCACAATTTATTAACCAGCTAAACTGGCATTCCAATCAGTCTACTCAGGCTTTGGGCCGACTGGCGAGTGGATCACGTATCCTCGCCCCTCAAGATGATGCAGCAGGACTGGCCGTTGCCACCCGTATGCAGGCCCAACTCTCGCAGTATGATGCGGCGAAGAGTAATCTTGCCAATGCGGTATCCTTTACCCAAACCCAAAGCGGTTTTCTTGAAGGCGCCCAAGACGTATTCGATAGAATGGGATCCCTTGCTATTCGCGCACAAGATGCCACGCTAAATGATGAGCAAAGAGCCTTTTTTCAGGGAGAATTTCGNAAATTAAAGGAAACTTTTAACGATATACGGACCACTCAATTTAACGGGAAAGAACTCTTCGATGGCAAAGAATTAAGTCTCTCGNTTTCTGCCAAACAAAATCCGATAAGAATGAGTGGAATCGACCTTTTCACATCTGAAATAAATGATGTAACGGCCGGAACAACCCGTCTTGAAACGCCTGAGGCCGCCCAAAGTGCTCTAAAAANNATTACGGCGGCCGCCGAAAAAATTAGCCAAGATCGTGCCTTGGCAGGATCAACTNTAGCCGAGTTGGAGTCGGTCAATGCTAGCCTTGAAAACGAATCTATGAACGCTCAGGCAGCTTTGAGTCGAATAACTGATTCTAATAGTGCCGATGAAGTACTTAACCTATCCAGAGAAGCAGCACTTGAAAAAATCAATATTTTTTCAGTGAATCAGGAAAATGAGTTAAAATCCCGTATAATCAATCTACTCGGTTAGTTTACTCACATTACGGCCTTTTCCCNTTAAGTTTTCCAAGACTAAGTACAACCAAAGGCGTTGGGGATGCCAATTCTTACTCAAACCCGACAATTCATTTTATTCGTTTGGCATGCAGGATGCTGCCCGTGTTCTGAAAAAGTTGGCCTTAAACTAAGAAAGATAAGAAATGGTAATCAACACCAACGTGGAAGCACAACGCACTGCGGGCAATCTGCAAACGAGTCAAAAGAGCCTTTCGCATTCACTGGCTAGGCTTAGCTCCGGTTCAAAGATTGCAAGTGTATCCGAGGACTCAGCAGCTGTCGCAACGACTTCCAGAATGGACTCCAGGCTGAACAAAATTGACGCAGTAATGACCGGATTATCCGGCATAATCTCATTAACCCAAACCCAAGATGGATATATAAACTCCGCTACTGATGCACTCATTCGTATGAGCGAACTCGCACTGCTCAGCCAAGACGGAACCAAGAGCGCTAATGATTTGGCACTATATCAGAAAGAATTTAACGTACTCAACGAAGCTGTCGCCGCCACAGCCAATAAGCAATTCTCCGACATTGACCTTTTTAAGACCACAGCCAATGGCGCAACCAGTACAGTCATATCAATTGATGAAAACGGNAATTTGCTAACCATTCTACCCGTAGATTTAAGTGGCGCAGTATATACCGACGCGATCAAGGCCGCAGGATCTGAATTGAGTATTAGTAACTCAGCCGATGCCAAAGCTACTCTGGATAAAATAAAGAAATTACTGGAACATCTTCAACAAGAAAGGACCTCCATAGGAGCAACCCAGTCCAGAGTTGAATTTGCATTATCACAATTATCTACATCGAAAGAAAACCTCAGCCAGGCGAAAAGCCGTATTTCAGACGTCAACGTTGCTGAAGAGACAACTAGATATGCCCGCAGCCAAATTCTGGTAGCATCAGGCACACAGATGCTGCGCGAGGCTAATAATTTACCCCAAACTGCACTTGAACTCCTAAGATAACGTAAAATAAATAATGTACCCCTAGAGTTTTCATTTCAGTTGGGGGAAGCAAAACAACCGGTCGGGCCAGTTTCTGGCCCGGTCGGTTGATCCCTTTTCTAGCACAATTCACTGCTTCAAAACGGTCCAAAGAGTGATTGCAGCAATTACCAATAAGGCGCATAAAATGAGGATTACGAGGTAAAATTCCCTAGAAAACCGCGCTCTGGGAATACTTGCTGTGCCAAGTCCTGCAGTCCGTGTCACATTGGTAGGAGGAGGGGTAATAAATAATGGCTCGGAAGCGGACTGCGGGGCAATAACATGTGCCACGGCACGAATTGATGCTGGACGAATAGCAGGATCCTTGTGCAGACAATTCATAATCATCTGCCTTACCTCAACAGGAGTATCACAAGGCATATTTTTTTCTTTCAGCCGAGCTTCAATAGGTTGTGGGGGAACTTCTTGCAATTGATGCTGAATATCCCCGGAATGAAACGGGGGCACGCCACAGAGCAACTCATAAACCGTCGCTCCCAAGGCATAAATATCATCACTTACCGTAGGAAGTTTCCCTTCCAGTTGTTGTGGACTCATAAAAGTCATCGTGCCTCGATTATCACGTAACCCTAATAAATCGGTATAAGCATCATTTAGCGAAGCAGAAATCCCCAAATCAGCCAATCGAACTCGCCCTTGAGTATCAACCATTATATTTGCAGGTTTAAGGTCTCGGTGAATGATTTGCGTGCCGTGAGCATGATCCAGGGCACTGCACAACTGTAACACTATTGGACGTAAGTTTTCCCATGAAAACGCCTGATTTTGAGATTCCAAACGCATGGTATGCAAACTAGCCCCTTCCACATATTCCATTACCAAAAATGGGGCCTCATTGGGCGATTCAAACAGGTCGTAGAGGTGTACGATATTTTGATGTGACAAGCTTCTGTTTTGAACCGCTTCCTTGCGAAGTTCCAATCGCATGTTTAAATCATCAGCAAATTGAGGCTGCAAAAACTTCAGAGCAACGATATTCCCAAGTCGTTCGTCGCGCGCCAGCCAAATAAGGCAGCTCCCACCTAATGCTAGCATCCTTATCAAGGTGTACCTGCCGGATCCAACCAATTGTCCCGCAGCCATCGATGGCAACTCAGGATTCAGAGTATCAGGCGAACTCACAAAACGGTTCTATTTAAGGTTTGCCTTTTTGCCAATGATTTTGAGAAATAAATGCCAGCGGATCTAATGCAGATTAGTTATCAATATCAAGGTAAGTGGCATGTTAAGTCACTTGCCAAAGGAATGGTGGTGGTGGGTCGACCAAACAATGAGCTAACCATAGACATTGACTTATCTCCAGACACCACAGTTAGCCGTAAACATGCAAAATTATGGCGAAATGAGGACGGTTCGTGTTGGATTGAGGACCTGGGTAGTCGATATGGAACCAAGGTTAATGCGACCGCAATTACCGGCCACCACCAACTTTGCGAGGGCGACTCCATTCATATTGGAGAAACTACCCTACGTATAAATTCTGAATAAACTATATTTATTATTTTTTTCGATTAAATATCAATTTTAATTGATTAATTTTAATAATTATTAGTTTTTTTCATTTTTAAATCATTTTATTAAAGTTGTTCCCCGTTGGCATGGCTATTGCTGTGAATATGCCAAAACGATTGTCGCGCCATGCTGACCATTGAACATAATCAAATAGAGATCGAGAGCAAACCTGCCGAAGCGCCAGAGCTGAAGCGGGGTCTAAAGCTACACTTTGAATCAGGGTTACTTGGTTTTGAAGCCAACAAGGACTTTGAGCTGATTTTAGATGATGAATTACATCCCTATCAGTGGCTTAAAGGCGTTGATGCAGACCAGAGTTTTCTCGTAATTCCGCCCGCAATGGCTGTTGGCAACTACGGCGTAGAAATAGCCGATGATGACGTTGTCTTATTAGACCTAAAAGACCCCTCCGATGCGGGGATACTATGTATCGCGACTTACCATGCTAATGAGAAGGTAACCATTAATTTAAAGGGCCCCATTGTCTATCATAAGGAAACCGGTCGAGCCAGACAGGTCGTTCCTCTCAATGCGGCGGCCTTATCCTTGTCCCATCCTATGGGAAACTAGATTTTGATTTATAAAAAAGATTTAAGCCCATGTTGGTCTTATCAAGAAAACCGAAAGAAAGCATTGTTATAAACGGAAACGTAACAGTGAGTGTTCTCCGGATTGACAGCGACAATGTCAGAATCGGCATTGAAGCACCACGGGAAGTGAATGTTTTACGACACGAAATATACGAAGAAATCAGAAAGAACAACCAAGCTGCGGCTGGTTCAGCTGTGGACAAAATGAAAGCAAAGCTCCTAGTTAAAAATTAATAAACGAAAACGGATTTTAAAACCCACCAACCAATAAAACGAAAAGAAGGAACGAACAATGGTTATTAATACCAACATGGAAGCCCTCCAGACGGCTAACAACTTGAATGTTAGTCAAACGGAGTTATCTAAATCACTGAGCCGATTAAGTTCCGGTTCACGAATCATTAAACCCTCTGATGATGCAGCAGGCTTGGCTGTAACCTCCCGTCTACGGGCCCAGATTAAACGCCTGGACTCGGCCATGAGTAATGTTGTCAACGCGGTATCCTTTACCCAAACCCAGGACGGCTTCATGAAAACGATGGATAAAGCCCTTCGTCGTATGGGTGAGCTGGCCATGCTAGCGAAAGACGGTACAAAGTCCTCGGGTGACTTGCAGTTATACCAAAAGGAATTTAAACAGTTACAAGATTACGTTAATAATACCCGAACCAAAGATTATAACGCGGTGTCTATGTTTGGACCAGCCACCATTAACGTAACGGTGGATTCTGAGGGTGCAACCTTTGAAATGCCTCCCATTGACCTTGGAGCAGGCACTACAACAGGAGCTTACAGCGCTGCAGTAACCTCCGGGATTGATCTATTAACTGCAACTAATGCGGGAACCGCTCTCGATAAAGTAAAATCAGCTATTGCTCAGATCGCGGTTGATCGTGCGCAATTGGGTGCGGTGCAATCCCGACTAAACTTCACCAGTGATCAGCTCTCGATTACCAAGGAGAACCTCTCCTCGGCGATCAGTCGTGTGGCGGACGTGGATGTGGCAACTGAAGCCACCAACTATGCCCGTTACCAGATTCTGGTGCAATCAGGTACGCAAATGCTTACGCAAGCTAACCAGTTACCGCAAGCTGCCCTGCAGCTTCTGCGATAAACGTTTTATTTTATACCCTCGGGATGACATAGCCATGGACGGCACCGTCAACCAGGAAAAAGTTTGTTGGAAATTGTTGGGTTACACCACCGGCCGTGAGGCCCCTAACGGGACCTCCGGCCGGTCGGTCTTTTCAAAAGCCCCCTATTCTGCTAAAAAGAGATCGAAGGTTAGGAGATTGAGGGCACCATCTAGTTTAATCATCGGCGGCGGCATTGTGGGACTTGCCACCGCCCGTCAATTCCTCCTCAAGCACCCCGGAACAAAGGTTACTGTACTGGAAAAAGAGGAAGCCCCAGGCAGACACCAAACCGGGCATAACAGCGGCGTACTCCATTGTGGCTTGTACTACACACCAGGATCACTCAAGGCCAAGCTCGCTGTTGAAGGCATCCGCGAGATGTCAGAATTTTGTGCAAAACACGATATTCCTCACGAAATTTGCGGAAAACTAGTTGTCGCAGCCGATGAAGCTGAAGTAAGCCGCATGAAAAACCTCTACGAGCGAGGCCTCGCAAATGGCTTAAGTGGACTAAGAAAATTATGCCGTGAAGAAATGCTGGAAATTGAACCTCACATAGGGGGTATTGCCGCCCTAAAAGTCCCCCAAGAAGGAATTGTTAACTATGAGGCAGTCGTGTGTGCTCTAGTGAGGGAAATCGAATCATTGGGCGGTCAGGTTATTACAAACGCCAGGGTAACTGGCCTATTAGAAGGTAACCAATGGACGGCCGAAACTCAGGCGGGCGACTTTGATGCCAAATGGATTATTAACTGTGCGGGGTTACATTGCGACCGAGTAAATCAGTTAACAGGTCAAAAAAGGGACTTACGAATCGTCCCCTTCCGAGGGGAGTACTATAAGCTCAAAGAAGAATCCCAACATTTGGTCAATCACCTCATTTATCCCGTGCCAAACCCTGAATTTCCCTTTTTAGGAGTGCATTTCACACGCCTCATTAATGGGGGAATTGAGGCTGGCCCTAACGCAGTTTTGGCATTTGCCAGAGAAGGCTACCGAAAAACCAGTATCAACCCCTATGACTTATTTGATGCGATAACCTATTCTGGTTTATGGCGGTTTGCGGTTAAATACCCGAAGATGTGTCTGCACGAATTACGCAGCTCCTTGAGTAAAAACTATTTTTGCAAACAACTACAAAAACTTGTCCCTGCAGTACAGCCTGATGACCTAATCACTGGCGGTGCCGGAGTTAGAGCCCAGGCCATGTCACCGGAAGGCGGCCTTGTTCAAGACTTTCATTTTGCACGAGGCAACAACGCATTACATGTCTTGAACGCCCCCAGCCCGGCAGCAACAGCCTCTCTTGCCATCGGTTCTGAAATTATCAATCAAATCAAATTTTAAATAAAAAATAACATGAATATACTTATTACAGGAGGCGCCGGCTACCTTGGTTCAGTCATGACCCCTCATCTCCTCAGTAAAGGTCACCAGGTAACCGTGCTGGACAATTTTATGTTCCGGCAAAATAGCCTGGCTGACTGCTGCCATTACGAAGGGTTTCAAGTCATTCGCGGCGACTGTCGCGATCAAGCTACTGTGAAGCCGTTACTCAAAAAAGCCGACATCATTATCCCGCTAGCCGCCCTAGTGGGAGCACCCCTGTGTAACGATGATAAGGAAGCAGCTGAAAGCGTAAATCATGGGGCAGTAAAAACCCTATGCGAACTTTCTAGTTCCGACCAAAGAATCATTATGCCAATCACTAACAGTGGGTATGGGGTAGGTGAAGAGGGGAAATTTTGCACAGAAGAAACGCCTCTACGCCCCATCACACTCTACGGCAAAACGAAGGTAGCCGCTGAGGAGGCAGTTCTGAGCCGCGATAACAGTGTTAGTTTTCGCCTCGCCACCGTATTTGGCATGGCTCCACGCATGCGACTGGACTTGCTGGTAAACGACTTTGTTTATCGGGCTGTAAACGATCGGGCATTGTTGATATTTGAGGGCCACTTCAAACGAAACTATATCCATGTTCGTGATATTGCCCGTGTATTTGAACATGCCATAAATAATTTTGAATCCATGAAAGGGCAGCCTTATAACGCAGGGCTGGAGGAAGCCAACCTCTCCAAACTAGAACTGTGCACCAAAATTAAAGAACACCTTCCTAAATTTGTCTTTGTTGAAGCTGAAGTAGGGGAAGATCCCGACAAGCGTGACTATATCGTATCCAATCAGCGATTACTAAATACTGGATTTGAAACCGAATGGGATCTGGATCGAGGCATCCAAGAACTAATCAAAGGGTACACTATCATTCGCAATACGATCTACTCTAATGTTTGATGTCCGGCTTGGGTAACATTACAGCAGTCATTCTTGCCGGAGGTTTCGGCACGAGAATTAAGGACTTACTTGGTGATTTACCTAAACCCATGGTGCCAGTGAATGGCAAACCTTTCATTGAATGGATCATACGGTGGCTCAAAGCACAGGGCGTAAGGGATATAATTATTTCGGCAGGATATCGTTCAGAAGCTCTCGAGAAACACTTTTCTACCTTGCCTGTTACAAAGATGAATGTGCGTTGTGTTAACGAACCTGAACCCATGGGCACTGGAGGAGGCTTGGCTTTCGCAGCAAACAAAATCGGGGAAGAACCCAATTTATTACTGGTGCTAAACGGCGATTCTTTGATTTTCCCCGAACTCAATTTGCTACATTCGGATTTGGACGATGCTCAGGGAGTGATAGTGACCCGAACCGTACCAGATACCGCTAGATACGGTAGTGTGCGTATTAACGAAGCCAACCGCATTACCGACTTTAATGAAAAACAATCCGGTGCAGGTCAAATTAATGGTGGAGTTTATCTCCTAAGAAATTCCATCTTAAAAAGCTTCCCTGAATCACGACCATTAAGCTTAGAAAAGGATGTCTTCCCAAAGCTTATTGGCCAGGGAATCAAACTGAATGCACACCGAGTGAATTGCCCATTTCTCGATATTGGAACCCCCGAAACTTTGCCTTTGGCTGAGGCATTTATCTCTGAAAATCAGGCACATTTCGCCTAAATTAACGCCCTAAAAGCAAAAATACCCCATTTTTTGTTTTTTTATCATTTTTGCCAAAAACCCATTAAAGCTGGCACGTGATGTGCTGCATTCGGTCGGGATAGGATTGTTTATCTACCCAGTAGAACTAGTTCAATCAGGATATACATAGCGAAAAAATGATTATTACTCGCACACCATTTAGAATCTCCATGTTCGGGGGAGGCACGGACTATCCGGGCTGGTATCGGGAACATGGTGGTGCGGTACTATCCACTACTATAGACAAATATTGCTACATAAATGCCCGCTACCTTCCGCCATTTTTTGAACATCAATTTCGCGTGGTTTACTCACAAATCGAGAGCACCAATAAAATAGAAGAAATAGAGCATCCCTCGGTTCGAGCCACCCTAAATTTTCTAAAACTCCAGAGAGGTATTGAAATTCATCATGATGGTGATTTGCCCGCACGAAGCGGAATGGGAAGTAGCTCCTCGTTCACAGTGGGCCTCCTTAATGCTCTTCATGCCTTACAAGGACATATGGCCACCAAAGAGCAATTAGCCAATGAAAGCATTATGATTGAACAGGACATTCTCAAAGAGAATGTCGGATCTCAAGATCAGGTCAATGCAGCGTACGGTGGATTCAACCATATTTCCTTTCATACTTCGGGAGAAATCAGTGTCCGACCAGTAATTATTCCTCCGGATCGCCAGGATGAACTCACCTCTCATCTTATGCTCTTTTACACTGGTATCAAGCGTACCGCAGACAAAGTCGCCGGACAATACGTGGAATCTCTTGAAAGCAAACGCCGTCAATTGCGGATTCTGCGTGATATGGTGGAGGAATCACTTTCGATTTTGTGCGGAAATGATCCCATCAGGGAATTTGGAGAATTACTACATGAAGGATGGTTAGCCAAACAGGCTATTAGCGACGAAATATCCAATTCAGCCATCACTGAACTCTATGATGCCGCGCGGCAATCAGGTGCTTTGGGTGGAAAAATAACCGGAGCAGGAGGTGGTGGATTTATGCTGCTCTTTGTACCCCCAGAACACCAGTCAGCGGTTAGAGAAAAACTCTCCAATCTGCTGCACGTCCCTTTCTGTTTCGAGAAGGCTGGTAGTCAGGTCATTTTCTACGATCGTGATCAGGATTACTCAGCCGCTGAAGCTGACAACAAATCCCGTAAAGTCGCACAGTTCAGGGAGCTGGATGAACTTAAAGCTGAAGCGAAAAAATCAAATGAATTTGCTATGTCAAATACGGTTTGAAATTAACTAAAACCCCGAGGTCAAGGATGACGATAACTGAAATTGAAGTTTTTTTACTGAAGAAGCCACTGGCTTCTTCCATGCATATATCGCGGGGGGGATTTCAAGTTCGACAGCACGCTTTGGTAAAGGTTCACACCGATTCAGGAATCACCGGCTTGGGTGAGGGAATTGGAAATGCCCCACTAATCAAAACCTTGATTGACTCACATCTCGGCCCAGAAACCGTCGGGATGGATCCGATGAATATAGAGCATTTACGCGATCTTTTTTTCCACCAACCGGTATATTTTGAGCGCAAAGGCTCGGTTGTTTGCGCCGCCAGTGCCATTGAAATGGCTTGTTGGGATATTAAAGGTAAAGCACTGGGTATTCCCTGCTACGAATTAATGGGCGGACTTTACCGAAAACAAATACCGGCTTATGCGAGTGATGTCTACTGGGAGAAAGATATACAAAACATGGCCGACAACGCTCGTAGAATTCAAGATTTGGGATTCGATGCTATCAAGGTACACGTAGGGTGGGAATCACCTGAAAAGGATACTGAACGTATCGAGGCAATCCGCAAGGGTATTGGTGAGAATGTACGTTTAATGATCGATTTAAACGCAGGTTACGATTTGCATGAAGCCCGACGTGCAGCCAAGTTGTGGAGCCCTTTTGATCTTTATTGGCTGGAAGAACCACTCAGGCCCGACCAAGTAGATGCTCTGGCTGACTTAAGACAAGCCATTGATATTCCAATAGCGGCCGGTGAAAATGAATTCTTCTCTGGAGGATTTCATCAGATGTTTCGTCAGCGGGCTTTGGATGTAGCCATGCCCGATTTGGGACGTGCCGGGGGCATTCAAGAAACACGCAATATTTGTGCAGTAGCTCTCGCGGCAGGAATCCCAGTCTCCCCACACAATTTTTCTTCAGGAGTTCTGTTGGCTGCAACAGCTCATTTGATGGCTGCCACACCCAATACCACTCTACTGGAAATGGATACTTCGGGAAATGCTGTATATGACGATCTGATCTTAGACGGTGTCCAGTTCAAAGACGGAATGTTCGAAGTTAATGACACCCCTGGCTTGGGTGTCGAAATCCCTGAATCCATCATAGAAAAACATGCAGTTGCTTAGTTTATGAATACCTCAAATGCAATTCGATCAGTCATCATCACCGGACCCGGCTTCCAGGATGAGGAATATGTTTATCCCTACTACCGTTTACTTGAGGCCGGTCATCAATTGGAAGTCGCCATCAAGGACAAGGCGCAAGTCCTTGGGAAATACGGAGTACCTGCCCGCCCTACAATGGCCACAAGTGACCTGAATGCTGATAATTTTGATCTCGTCCTGTTACCGGGTGGCTTTGAAGCGCCTGATCGCGTGCGGCTTGATGAAACCGTTCTTGAGTTTGTTCGAGATATGGATAAAGCGGGCAAATGCATCGCGGCTATTTGCCACGGACCATGGATTCTTGTATCCGCCGGCATTTTACAAGGACGAAGGATAACCGGTTTCCAAAGCATCCGTGTAGATCTCGAGAATGCAGGAGCGGAATACAAGGATGAACCGCTGGTGATCGACANAAACCTCATATCAGCACCGCATTACCGGAACAACCCGGAATTTATGAAAGCAACTGTTGATTATTTTAAGAATCTCTAACGCAAAAGATAAAAATGGTAGCTCCGATCAAGGAATATGAGAATGTTGAGGTAAAGAAACCGTGGGGTTTCGAGTACCTAATGTACGGTAACGATGATGTCGCACTATGGTATCTCCACCTAAACTCTGGTGAAGCTACTTCGTTGCATTGCCATCCGCGCAAAAAAACTGGTTTGGTACTGCTGTCGGGAGAAGCAGAAATCAGTTTTCTAAATGATTCCACCCGATTGCAAGCTCCTAGCCGCATGATGATTCGTCCCGGCTTATTTCACTCTACTCAGGCTTTATCAGATGAAGGAATCGCTCTTCTGGAAATCGAAACACCCAGACTTAAGGGAGACTTAGTACGACTGGAAGATTCCTATGGCCGTAAAGCACAACCTTACGAAGGTGGCCCCAATATCGCTCCTTTGAACAGAGATCGTTTGGTGCTGGAGAACCCAGAAAATGAGATAGAAACAAACTATGAATTGCACGAATGCAGCTTGAACCTTCACCGGGTTTTGGACGCTCGATCCATCCAACCCCGTCGAGATGACGATATCATGATGATTCTTGAAGGGGGACTCTATAGTTCGGACCAAGATCCGATCCTAGTTGCGGGTGATGTCGTTAAACCCGTTACCTGGAAACGATTGGTTAATAATTTTTCTGCGCCCAAGGGTATTACCCTATTAACCATTAACAAACTATGAGTATTGCTACTACAACTATTGAGACTCCTGTAGCCCGACAGACGGTGGAGCCGCATTGTTCAGGGCGTTCTCATGAATACGGTTGGCATTCAGAAGCACTGAATGCTTTAACCCAATCCCAAGTGCTAAGTATTTACCGCCAGACCATGTTCAATCGAGAATTTGATCTACAGGTTGCCGAAGCACTTCGAACTAAATCTATTGAGATACCGACCTACTTAGCTGTTGGTCAGGAGCATATTGCAGCCACACTTGCACACGTATTTCCAAAGCCGATGATTTTTGCCCAACATCGAGCCCATCCTTATTTCTTATCCTATGGCGGCAACCCGATATCTTTACGGGACGAATTACTAGGACTGGAATCTGGATGTGCCCAAGGCAAAGGAGGGTCTGCCTCAATTCACGATCCGGCTATTCCTATGTTCGGCCATAGCGGATTAATGGGAGATCAGGTNCCTATTGCGGTGGGGGCCGCTTTGGCTTCAGGACGAACCACGCTCGCTGTCACCGGTGATGCTTCAGTAGAGGAAGATTATGTTTTTGGTGCGATGGGCTATGCCCAAGCCAAACAAGCACCGATCCTTTTTGTTTGTGAGGATAACGATTTTTCAATTCTCACTCCTGTTGCAACTCGGCGACAATGGAACATGACTGATGTAGCTCGTTCTCTCGGAATGCCAGCAATCGATATAACTGATGACCCATGGCTAATTGCCTGGCACATCGGAAAACTAGACACTGATCTGCCCGCTTTTATGAATATCCGTACCTGTCGCCATCTTTGGCATGCAGGAGCAGGCTGCGATGGTCCCCCAGAATGGAATCGATTGGAAATCATCAAAAGCCGTATGGATGAGCTCGGCTGGAATACACAACGCACAGGAATTGAAAAGGAAGTTCAAGAGCTAGTGCTTGAAATATGGCAGGACATCAATCCTGAGGAAGAAAACACGGAAGTTTAAACGTAACTTTATCATGACACTTGCTGAAACTATTCAACAAACTACCCGGAACCACCTCGAACAAAATAACGGGCAACTCTATGGCCAATGCGTCACCGCCGTTGGATGGATCGGCGGTACAGTTCCTGAAATGACCGAAGCTGAGGGTATCGTTGAATTGTCGATGGCCGATGTTGCCGGAGCCGGTGTTACCGTAGGTGCAGCACTCATGGGCAGACGCCCCATCTATGTGATTCGTTATCAGGGATTTATGTGGTATAACGCTGCCCCAATTCTCAATTACGCCGCTAAAAGTAAAGATATTTGGGGCATTCCCTGCCCACTTTTTGTCCGATCCATAGCCATGGAGGGCCACATTGGCCCTGTTGCATCAGCCAGCCATCACGGATTGGTGATGAGAATGCCGGGCATGCCTGTAATTGCTCCGATGACTCCGGCCGAATGGCTTGAGGGATGGAGATGGTATCAGGAACACGATGACCCTATCTATGTAAGCGAGCATCGTCGTGGCTTTACTATCGATTATGAAATGGAGGATGAAGTAGATGGGGAAGCGGATATCACGCTTATTGCTATCAGTGCAGCTCGGCTGAACGCACAGGATGCCATAAAACAATTAGCAGCAGAAGGAATCCGTTGCCATCTAATTCACGCCGTCTGGTTGAAACCATTTCTGATTAAAGAAAGTATCGAAAAGAGCCTGGATAAAACAAATCTAGGTCTGGTCATTGACTCTGATTTTGAAATGGCTGCTGGCGGACGTTCGATCGCCTATGAACTGATGCACAAAACAGGGCATCCTGTTCACGCACTAGGCCTGGAAGACCGTTCGGCAGGGTTTGCCACACGCCACGATAATGGCACCCCCAGCGCAAACCAAATTGCCGAAAGAGTACGTCAAACCGTACGCAACCGAAAAATCATACCTACCCTATAGATGCCTAAAAACTCAAAACAACAAGCTTGGTTTTTTGATTTTGACGGAGTTTTAGCTGACACCGCTATAATTAAGGCAGAGCTATTTATAGAGTTATTAAACGACCTTACCCCAAAACAAACACAATCTATTCTGGACTATTGCATCAGAGAAGGAGGAGTACCCAGGCGAGAAAAGTTTATCCATATACACAGAGAGTTACTTGACCGGCCACTCGACCAAAAGACACTAGCAAATTTATGCGATGAATTTACAAAAAAAGTTGTTGGTCGCGTCCTCAAAGCACCTTTAGTGCACGGAGCACAAGACACATTGGAGAATCTCCCCAAATCAGTAAAAGCCTTTGTTATATCAGGAACCCCCCACAGTGAAATTAATTTTATATGCGACAAAATGGAGATCACACGTTTTTTCGAATCAGTTTGTGGATCCCCTCGATCTAAGTCTGATTGGATACTGAACTTACTGAGCCAATATTCCATCGCTCAACAGGATGCCTGGATGATCGGCGACTCAATGACTGACTTAAATGCAGCACGTTTGACAAGTGTAGGATTTATCGGAGTAGATGTGCATCAATTGGGATATCTCCCCCAAGCTCATTTAGCTCTGCCGAATCTATCACCACTCATGGAACACCTAACTAAAGATTTATATCCAAAGCTGGAATCCGTATAATGAAAGCCTTAACTCGTGAAACACTGAACTGGCCGTTGATGCATAACAACATCACGCGCGAGGATCTCAATTGCCTAATCAAATTCCTTGAGCAGGATGATCCAATTCTGACCCAGTCAAACAACGTTCGTGAATTCGAACATCAATGGAGCAAATGGCTTGGGGTAAAACATAGTGTATTTGTGCACTCCGGCTCAGCGGCCAACTTGGTGACCATGGCGGCCTTGCGCCAACTTAAGGGAGAAGGAGAAGTCATTGTCCCCACACTCACATGGGTTAGTGATATCGCTTCAGTACTTCATGCGGGATTGAAACCTGTATTCGTCGACATTAACCCGAGAACATTGGGTATGGATATCAATCAGGTACTGGACAAAGTAAATGACAACACAAGAGCGGTTTTTCTCACACATGTACTGGGTTACAACGGCTTGAACCAGCACTTATTGGACGAATTAGCCAAACGAAACATTCCGCTCATCGAGGATTGCTGTGAAGCACACGGAGCAACTTATAAGGGTCGACGGGTGGGCAGTATGGGCTGGGCTTCAAACTTTTCCTTCTACTATGCACATCATCTTAGCACGGTTGAAGGGGGCATGGTTTGCACAAACGATGATGAATTGCATGAGGCTATCCGTATTTACCGATCACATGGAATGGTCCGCGAAGCAGCCTCTCAAACAACCAAAGACCATTACACTAATAAACATCCTGATTTAAACCCTGATTTTATCTTTGCTTATCCTGCTTATAATGTACGCGGCACGGAACTTAATGCAGTAATTGGCCTTAATCAGATCAAAAGACTGGACAACAACAACGCCACCCGCACACGTAATCTGAAGCTGTTCCTTAGCAAACTAAACCCAACAAAATACCAGACAGATTTTGCAGTGGAAGGGAGCAGCAATTATGCGTTCACGCTCATTTTACGAAGCCCCGATAATGTGTTGAGCGAACGTGTCGAACGCACCTTACGTGAATTGAAGGTGGAATTTCGCCGTGGGACTGCCGGAGGTGGAAACCAGCTTCGGCAGCCTTATGCACGACAAAGATTTGGTGAAGAATATAAAAATTACCCTTTCACCAACCACGTGCATTTCTATGGCTGGTATATTGGAAATTACCCAGATCTCAAACCTGAAAAAATTAACCAACTTTGTACAATCTTAAATACTTTATAAGTCATGATCATGCCCCTTCAAAAACAGCTGGATGTACTTTTCGTGAGTGCCGACTCTTCCATCCAAGCTTACCAGGAACTGGCCAAAACTTATTCAGCCATTGAGCCCCCCACCTGGGCGCTTTTACTGGCTCAAAGCTGCCGTAGTAAGGGCTTTGGCGTAGGCATTTTAGACTGCACGGCTGAAAAACTATCCATGGCGCAAGCTGTTGAACGTATCAATGAAGCAAACCCACGACTTGTATGCTTTGTCGTCTACGGCCAAAACCCCAACTCAGGCACCACCAACATGATCGGAAATACTCAGTTAGCCGACATGCTCAAAGAGAGATATCCAGAATATCAAACATGCTTTGTTGGATCCCACATGAGCGCCCTTCCCCTACAGGTCCTTGAAGATCACGAAGGTGTTGATATGGTACTCTACAATGAAGGCGTCTATGCCCTCCATAACCTCTTAACCTCAAACCTTACCGCTGAAGACATAAAAAATATTCGTGGAATCGGTCATAAAATTAATGAGAGGCCCATGCTAAACGCTCCTGAAAAGGTAGTACCACAGGAACGCATGGATATCGATCTACCCGGCTATGCGTGGGATCTTCTTCCCTACGACAAAAAACCATTAGACCTTTACCGATCTCACTTTTGGCATACCGAATATAACCACGACAAACGCACCCCTTTTGCGGCAGTATACACTTCACTTGGCTGCCGGTTTAAATGCGATTTTTGCATGATCAATATTGTGAATCGTAACAGTGATGTAAATGATACCGTCTCCGCCCACTCTTCACACATGCGTTATTGGTCGCCCGAGTTCATGCTCAAGGAATTTGACAAACTTGCCGCAATGGGAACTGAAACTATACGTATTTCAGATGAAATGTTTTTCTTGGATAAAAGATATTACGAACCTTTGTTAAACGGACTCATCGAACGCGATTACCCTATCCGCACTTGGTCCTACGCACGAGTCGACACAGTTAGGCCTCAATATTTGGATCTGTTTCAAAAAGCAGGCGTACGCTGGCTAGGTATTGGCATTGAAGCGGCTAACCAAGTTATCCGAAAGGAAGTTTCAAAAGGCACCTTTAAAGAAGTTAATATTCGTGAGATTGTAAAATCAATTCAGGACAGCGGAATTAATGTGGGCGCAAACTACATTTTTGGGTTCCCCGATGACACCTATGAAAGCATGGAGGAAACCCTCGCCCTCGCTCTGGAACTCAATACAGAATTTGCCAACATGTACCCCTGCCAAGCATTACCCGGCAGTCCACTACATGTTCGAGCTCAACATGAAGGGTGGAAACTACCTAATTCGTATGCTGGATATGCGTTCCTTTCCTATGATAGCGAACCGTTACCTACTAAGCATCTATCAGCTGCTGAAGTAATTAAGTTCCGAGATGACGCGTGGCAGAAATATTTCACCAATCCCGCCTATCTAAATTTACTCGAATCCAAGTTCGGGAAAGAACAACGCAAAAACGTGGAAGACATGAGTAAGATTAAGCTTAAACGAAAACTAATTGAACAATCTATTTCAAGGCAGAAGAAAAAAGTGCCGGTCCTTGTATAATAGAATCATTCAATAAGCCGACCGCAACAATGATCAAACATCTTGATTTTGAGGATGCAGTCACTCTATCCAACGCTATTCCTCCGCGGGAAGGTAAAAAACTAGACGTGGACATCAAAAAACTGACAAAACTCTACCACGAAACCCTCAAGTCTTCTTTGCCTGATCTTCCGGGAGCCATAGAAAACCCTGAGCGAAATGTTTCCTACAATTCCGGGCAGGAAATCAGTGAAGAATTTTTCATTCCATATAATCTGCCTGAGTACATGAATCGCAATGGCATGCACCCTTTAATCTGCGAATACTTTCCTTTTATTCGCAAAGCAAATTGGAATACTAAAACCTATGGGGAAGATACGTCGGAACTGTTCCCGAAATTGAACTTGGACCTAGGCCGCAGATCGTTGATTGAGTTCGCGGCCGAATTGGCCAGAAACTTCAAAAACCACCCCATCGTCAAAGGAAACCACATTGTCGACTTTGTCCTGTCTC
The DNA here is from genome assembly GCA_002719595.1 of Verrucomicrobiales bacterium. Lineage (GTDB taxonomy): Bacteria > Verrucomicrobiota > Verrucomicrobiia > Limisphaerales > UBA1100 > UBA1100. Next base: position 23,144 of record PBEJ01000005.1, on the reverse strand, counting down.
GCGGGCCCTTGGGGCACATGTTACAACCTCCGAGGAGCATCGCGCTGATGCATACCATTCCAATGATGTATAATAAACCCTTTGTATTACACATCGAAAATCCAATTACCACCCTGCTCCCTGAATTTGAACATGGCAAATACAACGGAGAAAATATAAGTGAACTACCGATCTTTCACCTGGCAAAATACACACTGGAATCCCCCCACTGCTTGGCAGTGTTTTCTCATTTAAAAAATACCACACAAAAACTCGGAAGTTATTTTCAGAGCAATATTATCAAAGATAAATCTCTTTATTGCCCTTTTGAAATAAACTACACCAACCAAGAGAGTGAAAATTTGCGAGCGGCATATAATCGACGGAAAGAGGAAGATAAAAACCCCAGTAAGATACCTGTAATTTTTTTTAGCGGCTCACATAATCACGATCCAAATAATTTTTTTCATCGAGGTGGGTTAGATGTTCTGATCACTCTCAAACACCTACATGCCAAAGGCGTAAAGTTTAAGGCCATCATCAAGTCGGCTCTTCCTTCTGAAATTAAAAAAGATTTTTTTGAACTGAAAAATAGCGGCGCGGACATCACGCTTATTGAAAAACCTGTATCTGATGTGGAAATGACAAGCCTACACGCGCAATCAGATATTTATCTTCTTCCAGCAGCTGGCATTCATGCGCATAGCACCATGCGCGGCTTAAGTAGTGGAAACACATGTATTGTCTCCGATGCCCCTCAGTTCAGAGATTTTCTTAAGATAAATAATCAGGCACTTATGGTTGAAGGCCAAAATGCACGTATCTACCTGCGAGATCCAAAATCAGGTTGGTTGATGGACACTTATTCAGAAATTAGAAAGCCTAACCAAACTCAAATCAAAAATTTAATTGAAACACTACACGCCTGCCTCACCCATCCGGAATTGAGACAACGCATCTCAAGAAATGCCTGGGAAACGTTTGGCCCCGGCACTAGGACCAGCATAGTTCAAAACGGTGTAAATGATCTTCTCTCAAAAATCCAGCCCCCATCTCCTTCCGACCTATCTAGTTTGGTTAATTTCAGAAAAATTGTTAGAAACAGTCAGATTGGCGCCAATCCCCCCTTGCTCGAAAGAGCAATTTAACCAACTTTTGACGAGTTCCCCCTTGAAGCTAAAGGTCAAAGCATCGACCCCTGATCTACTCTTCATTTTACCACCATTTTTAAGTCGTTTTTGGCATTAATTGTGCTCTGAACCAAGGGATGAATTTTGACTCCTTGGCAAAAGGTGATTTGGTCGGGATATCCCGTAAAAATGGGAGTTCTGAGGCCGTTCACCATTTAGCAATGAATCTAATGGGCGCCGGTTACATGACCGATTCACTGGATTCCCTGCAAAAAGAGCATCCAGAATGGGATTTCTGGGTGGCTGCCAGTCATTGGATTCAAGGAAATGAAGATTTTTCGGCTAACTTACTCCGCAACCAAAATTCACCTCAAGCTCGTCAGTTACTGGCCCACATAGAGTCCGAACATATCGATGTTGTTGGACAACTTTCCCGGTCAAGCAACGCACTCACAGATCCGAAATTTCGCCTACATCCCGTTGGTATTCAGCGATTTGTCACCAACCCAGATGGGGCCACTGTGGGAATGAACATGGAGCAACACGAAAAACCCTTTGACTCTCTCATTGAGTCCATACCAAAGGGCATAAAGCCGGCCTTTTACTTCGCTCAAATGCTCGAGTGGCAGTTTCTCCCGAAAGATTTACCCAATGCTCCCTTCCCCGTATTCGGAGCCATATCGGATTACGATGTGCATATTCAAAATGTGCACCCTTTTCTTAACGGGTTTGACGCATTAGTAACCGTTGGCAGTGAGGAACACAAAGGCATCTCGCCTCTCACCCACACCCCGGTCTGGACATTCCCTAAACTATTTCATCTGCCTGGAGGGATGCAAGAGCTGCAGCTACCTCAAGGGTCTAATCGCCCTCATAGCCTCTTTATTTCTGGCACCCTGGATAATCCTTATCATCCAGACAAAACCCAAATCATTAGTGATGTAATCAATAGCAAGCTACCTGATGTCCATTATGTGAATGGATTTTTAGAAGGATCAGATTACATTAATGAGTTATTTAAATCAAAACTGGCTTTAAGTTATGTAAGGTTCGGAGGGATCAATACGCGTGGACTGGAAGCTCTGGCTGCTGGCTGCGCAGTACTGGCTCAAGAAAAAAGTGCGATGCCTACATTTTTTGACCAAGATCATGGAATGTGGACCTACGATCCAGACAAAGATAACGTCCCGGAATTGCTTCAGAAGATGCTTGATCAGTGGCCTACTCTGGAGAAAGCAGCTAAACTCGGAGCGCAACGTGTGCGCGATGAGTTCGAGAGAGAAAAAACCACTTCTCAACTATTACGATTTCTCACCGTACTATCAACTCTGCCACGTCGCCAAAAACACATAGACCACTTTCATCAAAAGCGACTCGTTTCCCACCGAGGCCCAACCTATACCGCACCTATTTCCCTGAAACAAATTGGAGTTAACCTTAGCCGTTGGGAAGATGAAATGGGTTCTGAACCCCTAAAGCCGTACATTAATGGGGGCAGGGAAATAGATCTCTTCTTGTCGCGGGATATAATAGATCTCCGGAAAAACGCGAATATTTTCGGAGCAGAGAAAATTGATGAACTTGAACAGACCTTATACCCATTAGCCAAGAATTGGTATACTGAGGGAATAATTAAGAACCCTAAAAATCTGGCATTATTTTTTAATCACCTGAGACATTCTTTTCACCTTGGCCATCGAAACCAAGTGGAAACGGCATTACAAGATGCCATCAAAGCAGCCGATAGCTCGCCCGAAGAATGGGAGCTTTCTTCTCTGGATGATGTCATGCCTTGGGACTACTACAGTGCCTTTTTTAATTACAGGGGCTATTTTGATCACATCACAGATACATTATCCGGTAAAAAAACTGACACGTATCAAGCTCACCGGTTAATTCTTGCCGCCATTAACCATTATGTGGGGTTATACTCAGGTGACCCAAAATATCTTAGAAGATCCGTNGAACTGGACCCCAAATTTCCTTACTACCAACTCCATTTAGCTCAAACTCTGGTAAACGGAGAAACCTCCCCCGCAGAATTAGAGGAGTGTTTGAGCTTAGTTCGCAAGCTATTGGGTAATTCCCTAATTTGCCAGAAACTGGTTCCGATCCTCTTTGAATTAGAATCACGCTTAAACCGACCTTTACCTGAAACCAATCATATCCAGTTAACNCTTCAGCGGATCGAAAACGTTACCGAAAAAATGCGTTTTGGTTCCAGCGAGTTCGATGAACTAAACCTTACTCTACCACCAGATATCAATTNNNTACCTATAAACCAACCTCAAGGGGCATCAACCGCAAAAGATTTACCTTGGCCTAGAGGCAAGGGGGAACATACGGAACTGGCTTCNTTACATTGTGGAATTAATTCGCCATACAATGAAAAAAAGATCCTGCTATTACCCTTCGAAATGCCGGTTTGGGAGCATGCACGCCAATGGGCCTACACCGGCCATTTGGCTTTCGAAGAAGGGCTCATCGCCAATGGAGCAAAGTGCGATCTAATCCCAACTTTCGGNGGTCTTACCTCANACCATCCAGCCAATTGGCTCACTTACGTTCCAGAGCTATACAANGATCAGCACCATGATCAGGTATGGGTGTGGTTNCCACATGTAGAATACGGTCCTGACTTTTTCCCGTGGCTGAAAAGTCACTGTGAAACCCGGGTAGCTGTTGTTTCAGAATCATTGCAACATACAAAAACAGAAGAAAACACGTACGGTAAACTAAANGACCGNCAGGAATTAGTGCTTAANCTACTNAAGAATTTTACACATGTATTACTATTTGACGATGCCGACCTNGAGCTCGTGCAAAGTAGATTGCCTGATATTAAAACGTTCTGGTGCCCTGGGATTGTCCCNTGGCGTTCGGTGGCCTCAGAGAGCGAAATACCNGACACCAAACCGGTTTTTCTTGGAACCCGCTACAGCGATGAACGCAAAGCTCTAATTGATTTGATGGAACAAACCGGCCTAGCTCACAGCCCCACCCTTCCCGAGGACCAATCGGTTTTTCCCGAACAATTCGATTCACTCCATGAAATTGTACTCAATTGTCTCAGAGCTCAACCACCCTCAGAGACAATCGGGCAAGACCTTGAGAATTTAAAAATATCATACCTCGCGGCATTCCGTCGGGTTCGAAAAGCACTTTATAGNAAGTGGATGGAAGCCCTTGAATNCAGTNCTGCCTCCATTAATCTTCCCTCTATTTTTAAAGCATATGCGGGCCGTGTTCCCGAAAGCATGGCTGCTGGGCGGCCAGTAGTTTCGTGGAAACCTCAAAGCAAACGTTCACAAGCACTGTTTACTCCCGGAGAGGAAATTCTCTGGTTTGAGAGAGATCAACCAGAACAACTAATCCATAAACTTGAATGGTTAAAAAATAACCCGAAACAAGCCAAAGAGATTGCAGAAAGAGCAAAAGAAAAAATATTGAAATACCACACCGCAGAAGTCCGGATGCGACAAGCCCTTGACTGGATCAACTTTGGCACAGAGCCTGATTATGGCGAAAACACAATTTTAAATAACACTGAAAAAAACCCTAACAACATCATGAGTGAACAAACTGCAACCCTACCAGCCGAACTCGATACCTTACTCCGGGAAGCTGATGCCTGTAACGATAGAGGCGATTCCAATGGCACCATCAATGCCCTTGAGCAGGCGCTCGCTCTTACTAATCGTCATCCAGTAATATTACGCGCTCTGGGGACCCAACTGTTCCTGAGTAAACGTTACACTTGGGCAAGAACCATCTTTGAGGAATTTACTGCNGNATGCCCTGAAGATGCAACNGGGCATGTGCANTACGCAATNGTTGCTTTCCATGAGGGAGACGCTGATGGCTGTGCAGCGTCNCTTCAGAAAGCTCTGGTATTAGATCCTGAAGATACCGATGCGCTGAAATTGACAGCAGATTTAGATGTTCGTGAGGGAAGTTACCAAGAAGCGCGGAATAAATACGAAAAAATAGCGGAAGTTAGAGGTATCACTGTAGAAGCTCTTCACGCTCTAGCNTTTTGCCAATTCCAAACCGGAGACACTAAGAGGGCAAAAGACACTTACAAGCAGCTACTTGAATTCAACGACCAGGATGATCTGGCANGAGATAACCTAGAATCATTAACAAACAATCCAGATTTAAAGCCTGCTACCCAAAGTGACAATATCGAACCCTCNCCTGCACCAGATGAAGATCATGGTTCTGAAATATTAGAACAAGCCGATTTCTTTATGCAGGCAGGGAACACTCACGCAGCCTGTGCGGAACTAGAGAAAGCTGTCCTTAAAGATCCNAAAAACCCCCGTTTGGTAGAATCCCTNGGCTCAATACAATTCNGAATAGAAGCATATGAAAAAGCTCGCCTGCAATTTCGCTCCCTTATCGAACTCGAGCCNCGNAATCCGATGGCATACACAAGATTGGCGATGGCATGTTACNAACTCAAAAGAATTAGTGAATTTGAATCAGCACTCGGTCTGGCGATGGAAATAGATCCAGAGTTGCCTGAGTTATTAAATTTNCTAGGAAAAGTAAATTTAGAAGCTGAAAATTACCATGATGCAGGTCGTTGTTTTTCAAAGCTTGTAGAACTGGACCCAGCAAACACCCAAAACATCCTNGCCCTCGGAGCATGCCTTTACCAAGGCAGAGAATATGAAACAGCGGGTTTGGCTTTTGAACGTGTCTTGGAAATCGATCCTGAAAATAGCACAGCCCNGAAAAATTTAGATAAGATCCGGGAAAACAAAAACGAAACTGAAAATCCCAAATCAGAAAAAACACAACTTAGCACAAATGAGCTAAGCAGTAAGGAAGTGATCGAAGTCTTTGAGAAAGCGCTAAGTGAAAATGATGGCAACAAAGCCGTTAACATCATACAGAATGCGCTAACTAATAATCCTGATGACCCGGAGTTACTAAATGTAATGGGCAACTTACACTTAAGTCAGGATAATCTCACACAAGCTGCCGAATGTTTTCACCTAAAGGCAAATGCTGAGGAAGGTGATGTTGAATCCCAACTTCAGGCAGCAATGGTATACCTGGCGGACGGCAATGCCGACCAATTTGAAGTTTACATGGAAAAAGCCCTACACCTTGATCCTGCCAACCCCACAGGGCTAAAACTATTAGCTACTGCAAACTTTAAATCCGAGAATTACCAGGAGGCCGCGCGATTATTCATTCAAGCAGCCGCTGTATTCCCCGAAGATGTAGAAATGTTGCTTGCCATGGGGGTATGTTTCCATCATCTAAAAGATAGGGAGACAGCAGCAGCTTGTTTCAAACAAGCCTTGGAAGTAGATCCTTACAATCAAATCGCTTCAGAAAATCTGTTGGTTTTAGAAAATGAGCAGTCTGTTCAACCCGACCCACCCATTGAGGACAATTTAGCTCCGGCAATAAAAGCAGGTTCTATAAAAGATGCTCAAAAACTTCTGAGTAAAGAGCAGCATTTGGAAGCCTGGAATGCATCGGTTGAAGCTATCAATCAGCGCCCTTTTCACCCAGATGCTTACCTGCTCCTGGCGGAAATCGCTTTGAGTGCCGGAGATGAAGTTAAGGCAAAATCTTGCCTTGAAGATTTAATCCAGCTCACACCAAAATGGCCAATTGCCATAGAAACACTCGACTCCCTTAGAGCTCAATCCGATTTAAAAACCTCGGGTATCGAATGGCCTGAACTCCCCCCCATCAACCAAAACCGCTTATCGATATGTATGATCGTTAAAGATGAGGAACAATTCATTGGGCGATGTTTGGAGTCGGTAAAATCTGTTGCCAATCAAATTGTAGTGGTCGACACGGGTTCTACCGATCAAACTGAGGCAATAGCTAAATCCCATGGGGCTGAGGTTCANCATTTTGAATGGTGCGATGACTTTGCAGCCGCCCGTAATTTTGCTTTAGAACATGTTCGAGGGGATTGGATCTTGGTTCTGGATGCCGATGAAGTTCTCACTCAAAAAGGGCGGGAAGGCATTCATCAAGACATGAAAACCCAAAATGTTTTGGGGCACCGTATCCGGTGCGAGCATCTTGAACCAAATGAGTCAGGAGGCTACAAGCTCATGGCTGATGCTTGGCATTATATACCAAGACTGGTGCGCAACGCCCCCGGCTTGCATTTTACCGGAATCATTCATGAGGAAATTTTTTCCTCAGCGGTTGTCCGAATGGAAGATTGGGGAATGGAAATTAGTTTCGGCCAAACCCAAATCGACCATTATGGCTACGCACCGAACATTAAAAAGGACCGAAATAAAATAGAACGAAATATCACACTGTTANAACGCGCATTGAAAGACCAACCTGACTCTCCCAACCTCTTAATTAGCTATGCCTTAGATTTATATAATCAGGGAGACATCGAANCTGCGCTCGACAAGAAACGTGAAGCATTCAACCTACTTGCCAAACATCCATCTAAAGTTGTCTCCCCAGAAGTTCGAGAAAGATTAATTAGTGTCTTTTGCAACCTCCTNCTCCAATCTGAATTGTATGACGAAGCAATCGAGGTTGGTGAAAGCCAGCTTGCAAAAGACTGTGGGCCAACGGCCTCCATACTTTATATGTATGCCTTAGCACTAGTTAAAACCGGTAAAATTGAANAAGCNATTAAAGCATTGCGCGAATGCCTCAGCAAAGAACACGAAGGCAGNTATTGCGCTCAGTTTTTTGGTGGGGCACATGGCGGTTNTACAACAGTTCATAATCTTTTAGCAGATTGCTTGGCAAAAACTGATCGTCATGATGAAGCATTGTCCGAATACAAACTAGCTGTTGAAGCTGAGCCCGGAAACACCTCTATTCGTTATGGATATGCCAGATTCTTGAGCAACATCGGCCAACCAGAAGAGGCGATCCAAGCTCTTCATNAANCAATTAAGAACGGAAGCATAGACTGCAGCCTTTGGTCCTTAGGGAGCCAGATCGTCAANGCTCAAATGTCCGATAGTGAAATTGCCATGCACTGGACTCAATGCGCNGTCGAAGAATGCTGCAATCANCCTGANGCACAAAAACANCGAGGGGTNGCCCTCTTGACAGTNGGACGCTTTGAAGAAGCCCTCTCATATTTTGAAAAAGCNCCACAAAATACTGTTACTGCAGCTGCAAAAATTTTATGTCAGCTAATATTAAACAAAGCTACAACCTCTGTTGATACAGATAAAGAAACAGACATCAGCACTGCCTTCATTAATTGGTACCGGAGATTGCTGGAGTATGGCAATGAATCGGCGGTCAAGTCGATAAATGACAAAGCCAGTTCACTAAAGAATATTTTACCAACCGCAAATCAAATACTTATAGAGGCATTGTTGGAAAAATAGNGCTTACTTATCTGAATCATAAAACCAGCTTTCCCCGCTGCCCTGGGTAACCCATTTGCCTTCTTTAACCATTAAATTCCAAGTTCTCTTATCTGGCTGTTTTAATGACTCGGTGATTATTATTGCCCCCTCAGGATGCGTGGATTGCCACTTAATCGCCTTAGAAACNGGATCCCACTCACCCACATAATGATGTACAGGCCCATCCTCAAAGAAGTATGCATACCGATATAGCCTTCCCACTGCATCCCATGTTTTAACCCACATATAATATTCTGGTCGGCCTTTNGTGTAGAGAACACCCTCATTTATCAGGGCACGACCATCTCGAGACCACCTCATTTTACTTTGNCCCCTAATAACTATTGGGCCATCATCATGAGGTATAGTCTGAGATTCGTGCCAAACACCTCTACGCCCCAGCCGTGTAATTTCAGGCAATGGNGAAACTGATACACTTTTTTCTTTTTGTTCACCTAAACGTAGTTCCCCTAAAACTTTTCCCTTACTAACCACTTGNCCCTTATTTATAACCTCAAATANCAATGTCTTCCGATTTTTAACGGAATAATTTTCAAGGACATTCAATTGTACGTCTGAATTTCCGGGAGGATATGTTAGTTCCCAATCAAGTTGCTTGGACTTGTTATCCCAGNCTCCAGAAAAACCGTAAATCAAACCATCCTGAACCCAGACACTTTGGTAGGGCCTTTCTTTGGCAAGCTCGTTATAGTTCTTTATAACCAGATTGTATTTAGAGTGATCGGCAGGTTTTATTTCCGATTCATCAGAACCTGATCGTAAACGCATACGTAGAAAGTTAAAATTCCCAGAAGATTGAACTTGGGTTTCGNAAACCAAATGATGACCTTTTAACCCCCAATCAACGAACATCAATGCCTCAGTACGATTGGTTGTTCCTGCAGAGGTTTGCCCTTCNATTGTTTGGTCCCAATACCCAACCTTTTCAAAAACACCCAATTCTGGCCTTGCAGCTTGATCAGCATCGAATGTTTCCTGTGGCAAAGCAGGTAACTCCCCCTTTTTTTTACATCCCAAAAAACAGACAGCACAAAGAATATATAATCCGTATCTCACTCGGAATAAAATAGTACATCTCTCTCAGCCGGAAAAGCACTTACCTGATGCTNTCCATCACACTACATCGCCCAGACTCTATTACCAATACAGATTCCATAACTAATAGAATAAAAACGAATGTTTCCATTGTAACGGCAAAATAAGTAAATANTGNNTAATTTAATCAAAAAAGAATTGGCCAGAGTTATTCACAGCCTTACAATCACTCCATGCAAAAGACTTTTTCCCCTCAAGGGTGGCTGTTGGCTGCCCTTATCACTGCCGGCTTATGGATTGGCTATGCTAACGAACCAAGTAGATCAGCTGGTAACCTTAAAACTAGTGACACTAAAGCAAAGCAGTTTTTCGTAGCAGCCAAAGAAGCAAAGGCAAAATCAGTAAAACTTGGAGCCTTGCCGGCGAGCGCAAAACATATACCCGAAGGAGCNACAGTTNTTATTTCAGCAAATATAGGTGAATTGCTCGAAAAAGGTGGTTATGCCGAATTCTTAAAGTCAGACATCTTTCAGGACCTCAGAGGTATAATTGAAAATGAAACGGCCCAGAAAATCATGGAGAATCCTGCAGCTAGTGGAATTGATATTTACCAACCGGTTTATATTTACGTGAACATGAGTGAACCTGCCGAAGAATTTGGCGATCCACTCATCAGTGGAGGACTAATCGCTCCAGTGAAAGATCAAAAAGCNNTGGATAAAGCCCTAGACCTCGCAACCGCCCAAACTGGCTTACCTGTCAACAAAACAGCTGAGAAGGGCTTCACGCAATTATTCATGCAGGGCATGCCTGNAGCCGTGGGCTACTCGAAGGATGTTATGATTGCAGTGGGAACCAATGATCCTGAGAAACTGCCTAATATTACCAAGTCTCTGGCTGACAGGATGAAAGGAAAAGCGGGCCTCAAGAATAAGCGTATCACAACATTACTTCGCAACAAATACGATGTAGCAGCTTGGATGGACTATGAAAAATTCATGAAATTTGCCCAAGGCATGGTTCCGGGGGGAGAACGTGGAGTCCCCGAAGGGTTAGACAAGTTTACCAAGGACACAGCCTANACTATGACCATGAATTTTGAGGATGGCATGTTAGCAGCTGATTTCACGGCCTACGGCAACGAAGACCTTCTCGAAGAAATGAACTTGAGTAAAGGAGGTCTAGATAAGGGGCTTATTAAACTGATTCCTGAAAATGCCATAATGGTAGCAGCTCAGGCGGTGAATATGGAGGTAGCTCGCGACATGTTTAATAAACATCTAATGCCTCTCATAGAAAATGAGCTGGGCGGGGAGCTTGACCAAATAATGGAGCAGATGGAGGANATGATCGGCCTAAACCTCGATGAACTGATNAGTATTCCCAAAGGGGATTTTCTTGCAGCTTGGGAAGGTGTGGAAATGGTCGAAGGTGATTTTGGCCCCCAACCCACACCAAAATTNCTCTTGGGAATGACCGTAGAAAACCGAAAAAATCTCAATAAGCTGATGAACAATCCCCAGTTACAGGGCATGCTCCCACTGCTTGCAACGGTTGGCTTGCAAATCGCTCAATCTGAGACAGGATTTTTCATCTGCAGCAAAGATCATGCTGATGCCGTAAATGAAGGTAAAGCCGCCAAGCCGATTAAGGGGGCTCATCGGGATTTAATCGCCAATAATGATTACGCCGGTTTTTTCCGATTTGCTGGGTTGGCAAAGGTTATCCAAACGTTTGCCGGAGAAGAAGAACAAGCCCAAATGGTGATCGATGAACTGAAGCAACTGGACGANGTAAGTTTTTCTGGCGATATGAAAGGAGCAAAGCAATCGGGCAACATGACCCTTAAGTTTAAGGACAAGAAAACTAATGGCCTTAAACAGCTCATCGATACAGGCCAACGCCTCTATGAATCCTTTAGCAATCTCGGAATCGGAATTGATTTTCAGGAAGACGAACTCAAATCTCTAAAATTAGCTAAATAAGCCGTTTTTCACCATAAAACGNCGATATGAGTTAATCGCTCATCTCGGCGTTTTTTTATTTTAAATTATTCCTAAAGAAACCCAAACCACTGCCGAAGTCATTGTTGTATGGTCATGGGAAANCCCTGCCCATTTNGTATGGTGTGTAATCATATGGTAATTGAAACAGACATTGAATCCAACNGATCCACTGAGTTATTGACCAAAGTCGAGAAGCTTCAGCATCAGGGTTTACTCCTACAAAAGGANGGAGAGCTGGATCTTGCTGTGTCTGTATACCAAAGAGTCATTGAGTTAGGCGGTGACAGTGCTCAAACGCGGTTTAATTTGGGGGCTGCACGACTGAAACAAATCCGACCCAATGAAGCTATCGAACACTTTAAAGCAGGTGTTCACCTCAAACCTGATGAAGAAGGACTCCACTTGGGAATAGCCAATGCCTACAAACTAATGGGCAACCTGGAAGCCGCGGAAACCCATTTAGAGAAAGAGCTGGAAGTTTGCCCCGAATCTATACAGGCAGCCGTTAATCTGGGGTGGATGCTTGAAGAACAGAACCGGGTGCCGGAAGCCCTAATACAATATCGAAAGGCAATGTATTACAATGTCAATGATNCCGTCCTTAGGTGGAATCATGGATTGGCCTGCCTGAGGCTTGGAGACTACAGTCGAGGATGGCGCGATTATGAATATCGCTGGGATGCCCTAAAAAAACAGAAACCTCCATCTTACGGCACCCCGAAATGGAATGGGGAACCTCTNACTGGACGCCGATTACTCTTACNTAGTGAACAAGCTTTTGGTGATTCCATTATGTTTGCGCGTTTTGCACTCAGGTTAGCTAGAGCAAATGAATCGGTGTACTTACAGTGTCAACCNCAGCTCAAACGCCTATTTTCCGCTCAGGATGAATTACGAGCGGTTTTGGGAATGAATGAACCTGCCCCCGAACATGATGTTCATGCTTCATTGATGAGTCTTCCTCACCTNATGCATCTCACGCGGGAAACCGACATGAGTTCTCAGCCTTATCTCAAGCTAAATGACCAGAATCTTGAACCTTTGCCCGCAAAAGTAAATTCAGACTCAAAACTAGTGGCAATTGCTTGGTCCAGTGCCCCNAACAGCGAAATAACCGAAAAAAAATCCATTCCTTACGGAGAATTCCAACAACTGTTCAAAGTTCCAGGCTGCCACTTTTACTCTGTGCANGTGAACGNGGATGANGCGACAATTACAAACNTANAACGTCAACCAAACGTTTCTNATCTCAGCAGATCAATAATTGATTTCAAGGACACCGCTGACTATCTCAGGCAAATGGATTTGGTAATCTCAGTAGACACTGCGACTGCTCATCTCGCAGGCGCNATGGGAATACCCACATGGNTCCTCCTCCCGTATGCTGCAGACTGGCGGTGGCGCATGCACAGAAATGATAGCCCTTGGTATCCAACNATGAGGCTTTTTCGNCAACAGCGGGCAGGTGATTGGGGNCANGTTTTGGAGGAAGTNGGGCATTGCCTNTATAATTANGGAGCTCAAATATCCAGCTCACGTTTGAACTCTGCTGAAGCAGGATCTATTTTCCCCAACAAGCTACCTATAGTTACTGCATAGCTGAAGCTACCCAATCATCGAAAATTCTCTCGGGAATGACTTCCCGAAACCCTCCCGGAATATCTTGGCCACCTGATATGAATTTAACGGGCAGTTTGGCGGTTAAAGCAATATTCCATATCTTAGACCAATCCTCCAACTCGTCATAATGGGTGATAATAATACCCGATAAGGGTAATGAACTAAATGATGCCACCTGCTTCACAAGCAATTGAAGTTCATAGGAACCGTTTAACACCAAAATAATTTCTGTACTCCCTAGTTCCTTGATTTGGTATGATAGCTCTTCAATCGCCTGTTGGGTATCGGGCACCCCGGGAAGGTCCACGAATTTGAGCGTGTCTTCAGGTGGTTGAATTGTTTCAGCCCAGACCCTTTCCACAGGCACCTGCATTAATTCACCGTGTAAACTCAAAAATTCAGCGGTGTTTGTCCGAGTGCCATCTAGACGCCAAATACGTGAGGGTCTCTGCCCCAGAAAGGTTTCTTGAGTCACCCATTTGCACAGTACGGTTGTCTTGCCTGTTCCTGCCGGGCCAACGAGAACACAAACTGGAGTACCGGGCTTCTCGACTTCTATGGCATTCTGATTCCATTGATCAACCAGGACCTCTCTCAAAAGTTCCATCTCCTCGACCAAATTGCGTGGCCGAGTACCTCCCATATGATGCCTAACACAATCTGATAACACCATGGCATGCTCGGGCATTAAACCGATATCCACCAGTATTCTAACTGAGTGCAATAAAGGCTCATCCTTCACCGAATTGATCATTTCACGAACATTCGCAGGCACATCACTTTTAATCTGTGCATCCTTTGATTGTAGTTCTTTTTCCAGTTGCAACACCTTATCAGCCAATAATTTTAGCGCCTCTTTTTGGGACTTGGTTGAATCTGGAGTACCAACGATCATTTCCACCTGTGGTTGAGACCACAATCTCTTCACACCATCAGCAGGTACCTTCCGCACATTGAGAACCACAGCATCCGGCCCAATCTCTGCCTGAGCTTTTTCGAGAGCTTGCTCTGCGGTTTCAGCGGTAATTTTGACCGTTTTCATGAAAATATGGAATGAGAAGACCCCGGTCGATTTCCTGTCACCTTACTGCATAGAAGGCACTGACCCTGCGGGAACAATCTCAATCTTAGGCGGTAATTCTTCGTAACTTAAAAACGCCAACTCTGGGAATTTCGCCGCAAAGAACCGGCGTAGTCCAGCACGAATCATAGATGAGCACACAATCACTGGAGAACGCCCCTCTGCAATCATAGGTTGGATAAACTGATGTAAATGATGTGAAAGATGCTCAGCAATCTTTGGATCAATTAAAAGCACCGTTTCAGTCTGCGAAGGGCGAATGCCTTTCACCATCTCCTCTTCCAACCAGGGATCTAAGGTAATTGCCGGTAAATTGCCGTTCTCATCCAAAAACGCTTTCACCACTTGAGATCCTAATGCCTTGCGAGCTTGCTCACTCAGTTCATCAGGATTCTTTGTCGCCGCTGCATAATCCGCCACTCGTTCCAATATCCCAACCAGGTTTCGAATTGAGACACCTTCAGCAAGCAGATTCTGTAATACTCTTTGCACCTGGCCAACGCTAAGAAGGTTGGGCACCAGCTCATTGACCAATGCAGGATTTTGATCCTTGAGGTTGTCTAAGAGAACTTGAACATCCTGCCGACTCAAGATTTGACTACAAGTCCTCTTTATCGTCTCACTGAAATGTGTTACCAGAACCGATGCTGCATCAACAACCGTATAACCGGCTAATTCTGCATTCTTTCGTTCCACATCAGTAATCCAAGTTGCGGGCAACCCAAACACCGGCTCAGTTGCCTGAACCCCTGGCAGCACTTCAGTACTATTATTAATATTCATGGCCAACCAATACCCAGGCATAACTTCGCCTGTCGCAATCAATTGGCCTCGAAAAACAAACCGGTATTCATTGGGCTGAAGTTCCAAGTTGTCCCGCAACCTGACTGCAGGGATGATGAAACCCATTTCCTGAACAAAAGTTCGACGAACTCCGGTTACCCGCTCCAATAAATCACCGCCTTTTTTGGGATCAGCTAGAGAAAGTAATCCATAACCTAGTTCGATTTGGAGAGTATCCAGATGAAGTAATTCCTCCATTTTCTCGGGACTTCCCGGCCTACCATCTTGTGGCCCTGATTCTCCATCACCACCATCAGTCCCACCATCAGGAGTCCCACCAGTGTCAATATCCGGCCCCACCGGTCTTTCAACCAAAAGACCTCGACTCTCAAAATTGCGATACATAAAACCAAATAAAACACCCATACATAGGAAGGGAAACCAGGGCAAAACACCTGTCACTAGGGAAAGCAGCGAGAGCATCAGCATTGAAAAAGATAAAACTTTTAACACCTTGGGGTGGAAAAAAAGTTGCTGGGTCAGGGTTGAACCCAAGCTTTCCTTCTCTGCAGAACGTGTCACAAGGATACCAGCCGCGGTAGAAATCACTAATGCCGGAATCTGGGAAACCAAACCGTCACCAATACTTAGGATGGTATAGGTTTGTAATGCTCCGGTCACTTCCATACTACGCTGTAACACCCCAATACCAATACCTCCAACGATGTTTACCAAAGTGATTACAATGCCGGCAATTGCGTCACCTCGAACAAACTTACTGGCACCGTCCATGGACCCGTAAAAATCCGCTTCTTTGGAAAGGGCATCTCTCCGTTTACGAGCCTGATCCTCCTTGATCAAACCTGCGTTGAGCTCCGCATCAATAGCCATTTGTTTACCCGGCATCGCATCCAAAGTAAAACGTGCAGACACTTCAGCAATACGCCCAGCGCCCTTGGTTATCACCACAAAGTTAATTACGGTAAGAATTATAAAAACCACAAAACCGACGACGTAATTGTTCTGAACCACAACTTCACCGAACTTTTGAATTATCTGACCGGCCTGAGCTTCTCCCAAAATCAACCGAGTCGTTGCAATGTTCAAACCCAGTCTAAAAAGTGTCACAATAAGCAGGAGTGTGGGGAAACTGGTGAATTCAGATGGGTCCCGAATGTAGATAATTACCAGCATCACCAGCAAACCCGATGAAATACTCATTGCGAGCATCAAATCCAACATCCATGGACGCATCGGTAGGACCATGCACATCAATACACCAAAGACAAAGGCAACGAGCCCGAGCTCTGACCAATGACTTTGGGTTTTGGCCTGTGCCGCGCTCATATCCTTAAGCGACCTCCTTTACGACAGAAATCTAGGGGTGAATCAATGACCGTTGCTTGAATATTCTTCATATCTCGCTTCCTTGCGGGACAGCATAAACGAAGCAAAAACAGTGCCATTTTCGATCAATTTTAGGCATAAATTCAGTTTTTTGTCATTTTTCGTGTCATCCGGTGACATTTTGGCCCCGCGTATAGTACTTGAAACGATTGGTTCGATAAACGTATGCGAGAATCTCTGCTACCGCTGCGAAAAGCTCCGGAATAATTTCCTGACCCACCTTGCAGTTCTTGAACAAGAGACGAGCAACGGGTTTATTTTCGACAACCGGCACCTCGTGTTTTCGCGCAATTTCCCTTATTCGGAGAGCATTGTAACGAGCTCCTTTAGCCAGTACACGAGGTGCCCCCATTGCATCACGGTCATATTTCAAAGCTATTGCCAAGTGTGTTGGGTTAGTCACAATCACATCAGCCTGTGGTACCTCACTGTTCAATGTTTCCATCAACATCTGACGACGCCTACGCCGCATCTCACCCTTAACTAAAAGGTTGCCTTCTACCTGTTTATTTTCGTCTTTAATTTCCTGCTTGGTCATCTTGCTGTCCTCTTCATTTTTCCACTGCTGATAAGCATAGTCAGCAGCGGCAATGACAACCATTCCCGCAATTACCCGTATACCCACGCTTTGGGCTGTATCTCCCATAAAAGCCATCAAATGCATCAAATCAGTTGCCGTATAAAAAACAGGATCCTCAAGAACTTCCCTCAAAACAGGGTAAGTAAACCCAAAAATCACAACAAATTTCATCAAACTCACCACAAGTTTTGCCACCGACTGGCTACTGAAAATTCGCTTGAAACCGCTGAGCGGATTAAGTTTTGAAAATTTTGGTTCAATCGCCTTGGGTGAAGTTCGAAACTGACTTTGCATCCCCCCACTAATTAGCCCCGCCAGTAGTCCAGCTCCCATAACTGGTAAAATCAAGGCACCTGCTGTCAGCATAAAATGACTAAACATTCCCATAAAAGACTCCGGCGTGACCCGAGTGGTCGCTAATTGCTGAAAAGTCGAGATCATATAAATCCGAAAAGCCTCCACTATCTTCGGAGCCATAATGGTCAAAATAAGAATCGACGCTAATAACAAAATTAATGTCTGCACCTCTTGACTACGCGCGAATTGACCGGCCTCCATCAACTCCTGGAGTTTCTTTGGAGTCGGCATTTCCGTTTTCTCTTGTCCGGATTCGCTCTCAGCCATGATTTATACCCCGCTTCCCAATAATCTTGCTACCACGACAAAGTCATTGGGTAGTTGTTTAAGATATCCCGTGATCTCCCGTGCAGCCAAAGAAAGAGTGAAACCAAAAAGGAACACTCCCACTAGAATGCGAACTGAAAAACTTTCAACAAAAACATTCATTGTCGGTATCGCACGGGCCAACACCATCATCAGAAGGTTCACCACAATACCAACCGCAATCACAGGGGCGGCAATCCTTACAGCAACAATAAATGTGCGCGCACACAACATTGTTACATAATCAAATAATGAATTGGATAAATTCCCTCCACCGATTGGAAGTGCCTGATAGGACTGTTGGAATCCAGCCAGCAACTCGAAGTGAATATCCAATGAAAACATTAACATCACCGTCATCATCTGCAATATTACCGACGGAGTAGCTGCCGGAGTTGTCTCACCCGGCGCAATGAGACTGGAAAGTTGCAAGCCTAACTCCGTTCCTATGTAATGGCCCGCCAAACCGACACTGAAAAGAATAAGTCTGACGACAAACCCTAACAATAGCCCATAAAACACCTCTTGCCCTACAATCCCTATAACTCCCACCAAATTACCAATCACCAAATCATTCGGCAAAGATACTCCGGGCATTGAAAGCATGGCCAAAAACCCGGCCAGGGCAATTCGCAGGCGAATCGGCATAGCTGCCGACTCAAAAATAGGAAACACAGCCAGCATGGCACCAGCCCGAACAAAAACCAAAAACCATGTCAAAAACAATTCGGACATATAAAGCCCTGCTAAGTTACATCACCATAGATGGTATTTTCTCAAATATTCCCTTGGTATAGTCCATGAGTGTGCGAACCATCCATGGCATGATGAAGAAAAGTAGCGTGGTTACCGCCAACGCTTTAGGCACAAACGTCAGGGTCTGCTCCTGCAATGAAGTAACCGCCTGAAAAAGGCTGACCAAAAGTCCCACAACCATGCCGGTCAACAATAACGGTGTTGCAAGCATCATAATGTGCGCCATCAAACCTTTCATTATTTCCACAACGTAATCCGGACTCATAATTTACCTTTCTAGCTACATCCCAAAACTGAGTGCGAGTGAACGAACCACCAAGGTCCAGCCATCCACCAACACAAACAAAAGAATTTTAAGCGGCATCGATATCGTAACCGGTGGCAGGAACAACAATCCCAGGCTCATCAACACGATCGCCACGACAAAATCGATGAGAATAAACGGAATAAATAAAAGGAACCCCATTTGAAACCCTGTTCGCAATTCACTTAAAACAAAACCGGGAACCACCACACTTAGAGGTAAATCCTCCACCTTTGTCGGCCCCATCTTTGCAAGACCCACAAAAAATTCCACATCCTTAGGTCGAGCTTGACGTAACATGAAGTCTTTCGCATGCCCTTTGGCTACATCCATTGCCTGAACACCAGTTATCGTACCGGCTGAATATGGCTTAATAGCTTCAGCATCAATACGCTGATAAACCGGCTGCATGATAAAAAAAGTCATAAATAAGGCAAATCCCACCATGATCTGATTGGCGGGAACCCCCTGCAAGGAAAGTGCATTACGCAAAAAAGAAAAGACGATGATAATACGCGTAAAGCATGTCATTAACATCACAAGAGAAGGAGCTACTGCCAACAGGGTTATCAGAAACAAAACCCTAATAGCCACATCAATTCGCTGCGGTTCTTCCGGCAGATTCATGCCGATATTGAAGTTAAATGCATTAGTGTTAGCACCACCAGCTTGCGCCATTAACCCACTGGAACTAATCAATAAAAACAACACTAAAAACCAACCCCATCCGAAGCGCGGATGTCCAACTACCTGTTTATTTTTTTGTGTAGTAGTGTTCATCCTTTACGCTCCAGTAGGGTTTTTAATTTTTCGGCAAAACTGCCGGGACTAAAGCTTCCAATTGACTCCTCAACCTCATCGGGAGGGTCTTTTAACTTATCCAAATCTGTTAGAAAATTTGTGCCCGCAGGTGAATCTGCAATAAGGAAGCGTTTTGATCCATATTCGACAACGTGCAAAGCATGCCTGGAACCAAGAGAACGGGTTTCAATCACACTCAAATGTGAGGACTGACTGGGCATCAATCCAAACATTCGGCTCTTACGAAACCACCATGCCCCACCCAACAAAATGGCCACAACAATTAACAATGCTCCCAAAATTCTTAGCATTACCTCTATTAAGCTAACCTGTTTAGGCTCAATCACTTCAGCTGATTCTTTCCGAACCCCATAAACTTTTTGCGCGGCAGCTGACTCGGCTGGAGCCGTAACTGACTTTGGTGATGCAGAAGAATTTGTCCGATCAACTGAAGCGGTTGAATCTTCATCGGCCCATAACATTGTTAAAGTCATGAACCAGGCCAAAATTAAGGCCAGCTGCCATCCGTGGCGTTTACTTTCTAATTTCATATTCAACCCTTGAGGGTTAGTTGCATTCCGTTGCGATCGGCTTTTGCTCTAAGCCACTTTCCTTAGTAGCTGTTCCTATTAAAAGGTCTCGGCAAAATGTACCAACTACCTATAGCAAAGCAGGATGTATGCCATTGAAAGAAAGAGATGAAAAAGCCTATTTATCTATATAAAAGACTTTAAAGAGTACTTTTTAGGTGTATTAAAAAGCTTTTTTACGGTTTTGATACTATTTCCTTAATTCTGATCCCGAAATTGTCCTCAGCAACGACTACCTCTCCTCGAGCCACCAACTTTTGATTCACGAATAAATCGACATTTGCATTGGCCGGCTGATCCAGCTGTACCACTGTCCCGAGGCCCAAATCCAAGAGCTCCTGCATCGTCATTTTACAGTTTCCCAGCTCTGCAGTTAGCTTTACCGGCACATCAAGAAGGAAATCAATATTGCTTTGGGAGCCATCATATGAAGACTCGCCAGAAGTGGTTTCATTACCCTCTCCAGGTGCTGGGGTTGCTTCAGTCGTAGCCTCAGTTGCCCCGCCCTCTTCTACTACTGGGTTCGCGTTTCCTTCTTGTGTATCTTCTTCAGCCATGGATATGTCTCCTTTATGCTTTTAAATAATCGTTAATTTGTATGGCAGTCTTTTTTTCGTAACTACCCAATCGTCCAATAAACTTTGTCTTCCCAGCCAATTGCACCTCCACTTTACCAAGTCGTTTTGGGTCCAGAGGAATAATATCGCCACGCTTTAATTTCAGCAAATCTCCAGCGGTTATACTCAGCTCTCCCCACTGCGCGCTAACCGGCACCTTAACGTTATCGTAAGCGTGGTTCCAATCAACGTGGGCAGCCCAGTGATCTTCACCCTCTTCTTCCTCTGAATCAGTTGTCGTCTGTTGAGCGAGATTACGAAGTAACGGATCCACACCCCGGACTGGTAAAAGCATTTGAATCTGCTCCATGCAATCACCTACATCAGCATTTATGGAGATGTGATAAAATGTCTCGTCTTCCCCCGCCGCAGGAATGTGCAACGGATCTTCCTCATGACCCAATAGGGAAATTCTTAGTGGTTCATCAAATTTCCAATTCTTAGCCCATTCTCGGAGAGTGAGCTGGGCCACTTGATCAATCATGGCTGATTCCACTTCCCGTATTTCACGATCCGGATTTACGGCAAAACCTTTACCCCCCAACATACGATCAGCCATGGTCAAACCTAAATGCTTTGCCACATCGAATGCTCCTATAGCGTCAAGAGGGTGAATCTTAAAAAGAATAAGATGACGCTTGGCAGGGTAGTCCTTAGCGTACCGCTGTAAATCCACGATTTCCAGAGACGCTTGATCCATCCCAAATTCTGTTCGCAAAAACAGGGACAAACGTGCAGCTAAAGACCGCATCAAAACCTCATTCAATTGCCGAAACCGGTGTACTTCCGTCGAGGAAAGAGCAGCCTTTTTACCAACGGTAAAAGCGTGAATCACACTAGCAGGTACACTTTCCTGCTTTCCTGTATGGCGATGAACCAATATGGATTCCTCTGGCGAACCCGCATCGGGAGCCACCGAATCCTCAGCAATTGGATCTTCAGCAAAGGACGTAACTACTCCCCCTAAAGGGACTGTTAAATCCTTGAATAGGGTAGCATGCTTATTATTTTCCTGAAATTGAGCCATTTAAAATTTACCTATTGCATAATCCACTTGGAAACGAGCAACTTCTTGATCGGATGCTTGCTTCCCAGCTTTTCCTGATAAGCCAATTTAAGCTGCGCTGTAAGCCTGTCCTTTTGCACAGGGTCCGCTAATGATTGAGCATCCTCTCTGGTAAGAAAGTCCACCGTTACCGCTTGTAACTGCTTGGTTTTCTTTTCCACTATTGAAGGAAAACCTGTGTCTTTTTCATCTTCACGGAGCAGAAAAATTTCGACAAGTAGATAGCGTTTACCTTCAGTACCAGCTGGGTTGATTACAATATCCTGTCCATCCGGCACAATCGGGACTTCTTTGTCAGGATCATCTTCTGCGGCATTTGGATCTATCTCACCTTCACCTTCTTTGCCTTCACCTTCTTTGCCTTCACCTTCCTTGCCTTCACCTTCCTTGCCTTCACCTTCCTTGCCTTCACCTTCCTTGCCTTCACCTTCCTTCTGCTTATCACCCGGGGCCCCGGCAACTGCTTTTGCAATCTGTTTAGGCAAAATAACAGCAACCATTACTCCGACCCCAACAACTGTTATCAGCGCGGAAAGCAACATTGGCATCAAGACACTCGGTGCCTTAGGCTCTGCAACCGCCACCTCCTCTGCTGCCTCGGCACCCGCTTCAACTGCTTCAGTCGCCTCAGCGTTTTGCTCCTGATTTTTTGCTTCTTCTTCAGCCATAATATCCTCCAGTTTTAATTAGATTATCGGTTCTAACGTTTAAGTGCCATCATTTCCTTTAGGATTTCATCCGCAGTGGAAATCACCCTTGCATTAGCCTGAAAGGCGCGCTGAGTGGTAATCATCCGCGAAAACTCATCAGCCATATCAATATTTGATAATTCCAGAGACCCCGCATTAAGCCGGCCCGTTCCGCCCGACCCTGGAGCCTGAGCATTACTTAAAATTTCTGTACTACCTGCACTATCAGCAGTAATCCCATAAGCTCCGGCCGCCGATAGATTATTATACCGGTTAGCTCCCTGTTTAACCAAAGTCTGTTCGTTCTTGAATGTCTGCAAAAGTACCTGACCACGATCGTACTGAGTACCATCAGTCAGGAGCATCTTTATTTTTCCATCGGCGCCAAAACTATACTGAGAAATACTTGCCCCTCCTATTACCGTGATGGAATCAAGAGTCGTACTAACTTCTTTATAAAGCTGAAAATCGGTTGATCCGGATGTAGTTATATCAATCCGGTTAGTTCCCGCTGTTGCATCAGCCGCTGTATTATAGAACTGCACATCATTTCCAGATACCCCAACAATGTATGAGGTTCCCGCGGTTAACCCCCCTGGAAGGGTTCCACTTTTTAAATAAACATTATCCCCAGTAGCAA
>PBEJ01000004.1 GCA_002719595.1 Verrucomicrobiales bacterium | reverse complement strand
GCAACAAGGGCAACTTTTACGAAGGCGGCATTCGTGTGCCGTTGATTGTGAAATGGCCCAATGTGATCAAGCCTGCCTCGACCTGCAAGGTGCCGGTAATCAGCACGGATTATTATCCGACTCTGCTGGCCATGACCGGCCAACCCGCTCGGCCCAAGCAGCACATGGATGGCCGCAATCTTTTGCCGCTCCTTAAGCAAACCGGCACCGTGAAGCGCGAAGCGCTTTTCTGGCATTACCCCAACTACATCGGTGCGGGCCATCCGGGCGGTGCGCGACCGTGTAGTGTGATCCGCAGTGGCGACTGGAAACTGATTGAGTCATTCGAAACCAACCGGTTGGAACTCTTTAACCTCAAGGAAGATCTCGGCGAGCAAAATGATCTCGCGGCAAAAATGCCGGCAAAGACCAAGGCACTGCAGCAGCAACTGGCGGCTTGGCGCGCCGAAGCCAAGGTGCAAATGCCTCAGCGCAATCCGAATTACAAAGTGGGCGAATGATCCATTGGCTGTTCATTATGGTGGGGGTGCTGCTTACCCATACCGTGGTGGCGGCGAAGCGCCCGAATGTGCTGATGATTTCGGTCGACGACATGAACGACTGGACGAGCGTATTGGGCGGTTACGCGGGCAAGGTGCACACGCCTAACCTTGAGCGACTAGCCAAACGCGCCGTGAATTTTACCAACGCTCACACTGCCTCCCCGGTGTGTTGCCCGAGCCGGACAGCGTTGCTGCTGGGTCAACGGCCTTGTACGACCGGTATTTACAACAATGGCCAATGGTGGCGACCGCACCTGCCCACGGCAATGTCATTGCCCATGTGTTTCCGGCAAAACGGCTATCGGGCGTTTGGCGCGGGAAAGGTGTTTCACCATACGGCTGGGTTTAATCCGCCCGATCAATGGGATGACTTTCAGAGATTGGTGTTTCGTGATGATCCGTGGTTTCGCGGGCACCGGCTCAACTATCCGTGGTCGAAGCCGGTGCCGTATCCAAAGGGCTATCCCTTTGGCGGACTGCGTGGCACGCCGCATGAGGGCGATTGGGGCGTGATTCCCGGTTTGGCCGTAGAGGATTATGATGACGCCAAATCGGTCGATTACGCCATCAACGTACTCGCAAAAAAACATGACCGACCGTTCTTTCTGGCGTGCGGCATCTTTCGGCCGCACCTGCCTTGGTACGCGCCGCAACGGTTTTTCGATCTCTATCCTTTGACGGATATTCGACTGCCCAAGACGCGGACAAATGATCTCGAGGACATTCCCGCCGAGGGCCGCGCCTTGTCGGCCCGGCGTCGGAATGAATTTCTTCACATTAAGAAACACGGCAAATGGAATGAAGCGATCCGCGCGTACCTAGCCAGTATCAGTTTTGCCGATGCCCAACTGGGCCGAGTGCTGGATGCGCTGGAGCAAAGCCCACATCACCGGAACACGATCATTGTCTTTTGGTCCGATCACGGCTGGCATTTGGGCGAAAAAAATCACTGGCACAAAAGCACTCTTTGGGAGGAGGCCACACGCATTCCGTTTCTTATCTCCGCCCCGGGCGTGACGCTCAGCAATACGCGCTGCTCGCGGCCGGTGGATACGCTCAGCATTTATCCCACGCTGTTGGAATTATGCGGACTCAAACCGGCGGCGGATTTGGACGGGACGAGCATCGTGCCGCTCCTGAAAAATCCGGCGGCCCAATGGACCATCCCGGCCATCACCGAATTCCAGCGCGGCCAATGCGCCGTGCGGTTGGAGCGGTATCGCTACATTCGCTACGCGGACGGTACGGAGGAATTGTACGATCACCACAAGGACCCGAACGAATGGACCAACCTCGCCGGTGACGCTGGGCACCGGTCGGTGATCGAACAACTGGCCCCATGGATCCCCCAACAATTTGCGCCCAACGCGCCCTCTAAGAACGCGTATCGGTTTGATCATAAGACATACACTTGGACCCCCAAGAATTCCAAAAAATGAGTTGTTTGAAACGTATCTTGGCCGGTTGTACGATGTGGCTGCTACCCGCCTTGGCGCATGCGGCGCCCCCAAATATTTTGTTCATTATCTCCGAGGATAACGGGCCGGAGATGGGCTGCTATGGGACGCCGATCCGCACTCCGCATCTCGATCGGTTGGCGCGGGAGGGCACGTTGTTTCGTAATGCCTACGTGCCGCAGGCGGGTTGCTCGCAATCGCGCGCGGCATTCTTGACCGGGCTGTATCCGCACCAAAACGGGCAAATCGGTTTGGCTACGTGGAAGTACACGATGTATTCCAAAACAACGCCCAACGTCGTGACCACGATTAGGCAGGCGGGTTACCGCACGGGCATCATTGGCAAACTGCACGTAAACCCAAAGGAGGCGTTCCCTTTTGATTTCAAGGCGATCGGTACCTCGAACTTCAGCCGTAAAGGCATGGCAAATTACTTTGAGCAGGCGCGGCGTTTTATGAACGGCAGTAAGCGGCCGTTTTATTTGCAGGTGAATTTTCCCGATGCGCACCGGCCTTTCCTGAAGCAGGTCGATGGCCTGCCGGCTAAGCCGTTGACCGGTGACGACGTGGAGGCACTGCCGTTCATGGGCATCAATCATCCCGAACTGCGCCAGCAAACCGCTGATTATTACAACTGCATGATGCGGCTGGATACTTATATCGGCCGGTTAATGAAAGTGCTTAAGTCTACCGGCAAGGCGCAGGATACAGTGGTGGTGTACATCGGTGATCACGGGGCGGATGTGATGCGTGGTAAGCGTACGTCATACGAAGGCGGCGTGCGCATTCCGATGATCATTCGCTGGCCCGGCGCGCAGGCCGGCCAACGCCGCGCCGAACTGGTGAACACGCTGGATTTGTTTCCCACCTTTTGTGAGATTGCTGGCGCGCGCATTCCGAACACTTTGGAAGGGCGATCGCTCAAGCCACTCGTGCACGGGCAAACACCTAAATGGCGGCGTTACCTTTTCACCGAGTATCACCTGCACTCCAACCATAATCCTTGGCCGCAACGCACGGTGCGCGATGAGCGTTACAAGCTCATCCATAATCCGGTGGCCGGCGTGGTAAATCCCGGATACGACTTCACGATGGGCAAAAAGTTTTTTGCTGCGCCGGAAGCCGAGCTGATGGCCGAGGCCACGGTGGCGGTGCGGGCGGCGTATGCCTTGATGAAGAAGCCGCCGGCCTTCGAGCTGTACGATCTGCAGGCTGATCCGCACGAATTCAACAATCTCGCCGCCGATCCCACCCATGCCCCAATGCGTGAACGTTTGATCGCTGAGTTGCGGCGTTGGCAAAAGGAGACAAACGATCCGCTGATTGACCCGGCCATTGCCCGCCGATTGTTTCAGCTAATCCAAGACGCGGGCACGGGCGAGCGTAAGCCGCTTGATTACAAGGCCTTCATGCAACCCCGATGATGCTACGGCTGCTTTTCATTTGCTTGTTGGCAACGACACTCCGAGCAGCCGAGCGGCCAAACGTGTTGTTCATTGTAGTGGACGACCTCCGGGCGAGCGTGGGGGTGTTCGGTGACAAGCTGGCGGTNACGCCGAACATCGATGCNNTGGGCACACGCGGCACGGTGTTTGCCAATGCGCATTGCCAAATCGCCATTTGNAACCCCTCCCGCGCCTCGGTGATGACGGGNATGCGGCCGGATACGATTCGGGTNTGGGGATTGAAGAAACATTTTCGCGAAGAAAAGCCCAAGGTCATCACGCTGCCGCAGTGGTTCAAGCAGCACGGGTATCATACGCACTCGATCGGTAAAATATATCACGGCTCCGGCAAACCCTCGACCGATCCGCCCTCGTGGTCGGGCCAGCCGGAATTTGATCACTGCGAAAAGATCGATCAATATTTGCTGCCCAAAAACCGCACNGGCGGCAAGGCGGCGGGCGCGGAATCATCGCCGAGCGCGGATAGCGATCATCTCGACGGCAAGGTGGCTGAGGCNGCGATTCAGNAGCTGCGATTGCTCAAGCGTACCCGCCAGCCATTCTTCCTCGCAGTNGGTTTTCGCAAACCGCACATGCCATTTTCTGCCCCGGCTAAGTATTGGGCACTATACGATCGCGCGAAGCTGGCGCAGCCGATCAATCCGCGGATGCCCCAAGGCGCTCCGGCCATTGCCGCGCATCAATGGCCCGAAGCACGTGGCTATACGGACATCCCCAAGCAAGGCGCCATAACCGCCGCCAAGATCGCCGAACTGCGGCACGGCTATTACGCGGCTACTTCATTTACGGATGCGCAGGTGGGCCGCGTGGTGGGTGAACTGAAACGGCTCGGCTTGGATCGCAATACAGTCATCAGCCTATACAGCGATCACGGCTTTCACATCGGCGAACAAAATCTCTGGGGCAAACTCACCAACTATGACCTTGGTACGCGAGTGCCGTTACTCTTCGTGGCACCTCAGCAAAAGACTCGCGGCCGCGTGATCCGGCAGGCGGTGGAGTTGCTGGATATTTACCCCACTCTCACCGAGCTGTGCGGACTGCCNAAACCNGATGGGCTTGCCGGCCAAAGCCTTGCGCGCCAGCTCAATCAGCCCGAGCCCGTGANGAATTTTGCCTTATCCCAATTCCCGCGGCCGGTGANNTANAATTTNAAATCCGCTCCACCCAAATCCATGGGCTATAGTATCCGTGATGACCGTTATCGACTGACGCAATGGATCGATTTCGCCAGCGGCAAAGTGTTGGCCGAGGAGTTTTACAATTACACCCTGCCTCGGCCCGAAAGCAAAAACCTGATCGACCATCCGCAATCGACCACCCCCGTTGCGAGGCTACGCTTGAAGCTGGAAGCCTTTGTCAAGGCGCGGCCTTAANAATNNGGTGACAATAGCTGCTGCGAGGTGAAATGCTCTCAGCCGAATCTACCTTCCGTAGCGGCCTAGCTGGCGGCACCAAGTACAACCATANCGGTTTTCGAATCNTATTGAATGAGGTGAAGTGAAGGGGGTATAATCANATGATGGAGTATTTGACCCGCCAGACCATGCAACGGCGNACGTTTCTTAAAGGAGCGGGCGTGGCGTTGTTGCTNCCGCGGCTGGAAAGCTTGGGTCAGGCGGAGGAGGCGAAGTCACCGCGGAGGTTGCTGACGATTGTCAACCACCTCAGCTTCTATCAGCCGGAACTNATTCCGCAGAACGATGGTGGGTTTGTGAAGACACCTGCTTTACTAGATCAGTTGTCCGATCACTTTGACNACCTGAAAATATTTAGCGGGTTGGACAACCCTGCTGTGCAGAACGGTTTCGGCCACACGCCTTGCGTGGGTGTTCTCTCCGGGTACTTCAACAAGCTGCACCGCAAGAACCGGCTATCCATTGACCAGGCCGTCGCCGATCTGATTGGTGGAGACACGCGTTTCAAGTCGTTGGTCTTCCAAGCGGGAGAGAATCTGAACTTTTCCCAGATCTCTTGGGANAAGCACGGCTTNCCGGTTAAACAGATCGATTCNCCCCACAAGATTTTTAACCTGCTCTTTCAGGTCNATGAAAACGAGAAGACGCAACAGCAGGTGCTCGCCGAGGACCGTAGTATTCTTGATGCGGTGTCCCGTCAGGCTAAGTCCATGGAGAAGCGGCTCAACGCCACCGACCGGGCGAAAATGGACGAGTATCTNACCTCCGTGCGCGAAGTGGANAANACTGTCAAACGTCGCGCCTACTGGGCCGATCGCCCCAAGCCGCAAGCGGATTACGAGATCGAGAACTTCGACCGCAAGTCGGTGGACGACTACGTCGGTACCTTGATGGATCTTGCCGTGCTGGCACTTCAAACCGATTCGACACGTGCGGTCACGGTGCAGATTCCGTTCTGGGAAGGCTTCAAGGAGCCGGATCTAAGTGGGAACTACCACGACCTTTCCCACCACGGTCAGAAGCCGGAGAAGGTCAAAAAGTTGCTCATGCTGGAGCACGCAATTCTCAAGCGGATCAATGCCTCGCTCAACACCATGAAGGAACGCACNGTGGGTAACAGCTCACTGTTCGATCAGACGACCACGCTCATCACTGCTTCTATGGGCAGCGCCAACTCTCACAATTTTGATGACCTGCCAGCTTTGGTGTTAGACAGCCGCGTGAAGACAGCNGGCCATTGGCAGAAGAAGGACGTGCCGATGAGCAATCTCTATCTCGGTCTACTCCAGCAATTCGGCGCTGAACAAGATCGCTTCGGAGAAAGCACGAGCGCTTTCGATCTGTTGTCGTGATGCGTTGGCGTTGGACAANAGCANTACTCTTTCTNGTCCTTCCTTGGGGGCTTNTCGCNGAACCCCAATTGGAAAAGTTCTTCGCGCAAAATTGTGTCAAATGCCACGGCCCTGAAAAACAAAAGGGCGAGGTGCGACTCGACAAGCCGGTTGGNGCNTTGTTCGCCGACGNGNAGTTACTGGAGATCATTACCACCGTGCTTGAGGCTGGTGAAATGCCGCCGGAGAGTGCGCCTCAGCCCACGGCCACAGCACGGGCCGAAGCCTTGCAAATTGTTCAGGAACAAATCCTCACCCAGCGTCCGGCCAATCCTCTCAAACGACTGACCCGTGCTGAGTACACTAACACGATNCATGATCTCTTCGGCGTGGATTTTGATCTCACCGGTCTATTACCACCCGATCACGTGGAGCACGGATTCGACAAATTTGGTGAGGCTCACCTGATGTCGCCGCCCCAAGTCATGGCTTACCTCAAGACCGCACGCTTCATCGCNGAGCGAGTGTTACCAGATGCCAAACCCGAGACGAGGACATGGGAATTCGATGCGCGACATTTTCACGGCAGCAAAAACTTTGCGACTGGCGGCGGCGGAGATTACCGCGATGGGGACGACTATGTGATCACGGGCTTTCGCCCCTACCGTAGTAATCTGCATTTCTCCATTNATCCNGAGAGCCATGACCAGTTTGTGATTCCCGCCTTTGGGGTGTACCGGCTTGAAGTGAAGGCGCATTCTGAAAAATCNAAGGAAGGCGAGGTCATCGGAATCAATCTGGGGGACGGGCGACATCCGACCAACTTTCAGCTGATCCGCCGAATCCCCATACCGCATGGCTCGAAAGGTTTTACGACCGAACTCAGCCTAAAANCCGGCGACATGTTGGCCTTCACTTTTGACAGCGCCCGGGTGCCGGGTAGAAGTCTCAGAAATAAACCACATAACGGTCCTGCCATGCGGTTCTCCCATATAAAGGTGACCGGTCCAATNACAGAACAGTGGCCGACCGCCGCAATGAAGGTCATCCTTCCTAACCCGAACATGAAGTCGGGCGAGCTGGTTGATCACATTNCATTGTTGCTTACGCAGCGTCCGTTATCTGCGGAGGACCGTTCGGCTTTCGTGAAAATTGCGGAAGAGCAGCATGCCCGTGGGGTATCACCTTCCGCCCGCGCTCGCAGCGTGCTGATCGCGCTGCTGACCTCGCCGCACTTTATCTACAAGGCCGAGTCGCCCGAGCTAACCGAGGTGGAACGAGCTCACCGACTTTCGTATTTCCTCTGGAATTCCACCCCGGACACTGCGCTTCTGAACGCGGCCAAATCCGGCGCACTGGGCAAGGATCCATCGGCTCAGGTGGAGCGGATGTTGAAGGACACCAAGGTCGACCGCTTCATCGACGACTTTACCCGTCAGTGGTTACAGCGCGACAAGGTAGATGACTTTGGTCCGGACGTGCGTGTGTACAAAAACGTACGCCGCATGACAGTTGATTCCATGGGTCGCGAAGGCCGTGAGCTCTTTCGTCATCTACTGGAGAAGAACCTGAGTATGGAACATTTTATCGACTCGGATTACGTCATGGCCAATGACCGCCTCGCGCGCTTCTACGGCCTTCCCGCCGTGAAAGGCGATGACTTTGTGCCGGTCAAACTGCCCAAGGATAGCGAACGCGGTGGGCTCATTGCGCAGGCCGGATTCCTCAAGCTTACTTCCACCGACTTTGCCACTTCTCCCATCCATCGTGGTTCATGGATTTTGAAAAATCTCTATAACGAAAAAATTGAGCCACCCGCCGACATCTTAATTAACGAGCCGGACATTCGAGGAACTACCACGATCCGCGAAGCTATTCTCAAACATCAACAACTTGAAAGTTGCTCTCGTTGCCATTCGAAGATCGATCCCTTAGGGTTCGCTCTTGAATACTACGATCCCGTTGGTCGTAAGCGTAACGAATATCGCCATGTAGAAGAAGTCCCGGCCGAACAAGGAGCCACCGTGTTTACCAAGAAACTTAAATTCACCAAGGTCCCGATCGATGCCGCTATGAAACTATCCGATGGCCGCGAGGTGCGTGATTTACCCACGCTCAAGGCGGCTTTAATGGCCGACAAGGAGCGCATTTTAAAGGGCATCATCGGCAAACTGATCAGCTACGCCCATGGTCGCGAAGTCACCCGCGCTGACCGCCCGTATGTTGATGCAGTCTTCCAATCGGCGGCCAAACAAAACAATTCGCTCCGTGCCGCCATTCACGCCATCGTGGCGCATCCTGAATTTGGCAGGAAATAAATCACATCCCATATGAAACTGATCCACTGCATTGTTCTTGGCCTGCTTATCGCTGGTGCGCTTGAAGCACAACAGCCCACTGAAAAACAGCTGGCTAACTGGCTGAAACGCTTTCCTGCGGCGGACGCGAACAAGGACGGCAAGTTGAACCTCGAGGAGGCGCGCGCTTTCCAAAAACAAAGACAGGCNCAACAGCGGCGNCAAGGCGGCGCGCCGCATAATTTTAAAGTCGANCCCGGCTGGGCCAAGGCACCGGNGTTTCCCAAGCATGCGCTGATGTACAAAAGCGCGGCGGAGTTGAAGGAGCTTGCGAGCATTCGCAGTTTTCCCAAGACCAAGGGTGTATTGCGCGTCGTGGGCACGGGGCACAGCTTTATGATGCCCGGCTACCGNACTCTTCCGGCNATCTGCAAGGCGGCCGGTTTCGAGCAACCACTGCATNTACACACNGGCGGNGGNATTACCGGTAGCACGCGTTANAAGTGGGAACAGGAAAACGGCATCTTTCAGTTTGATAAACGTCCGCGCCCAGTATTGCTGCCCTCCATTGCCAACGCAAAATGGGAGGCGATGATGTGGGGGCCGTACTTCAAAGATCAGCCTGCTTATTACCTGTGCTGGATGGACTTTTGTCTAGAGTACAACCCAGGGATGAAATTTTATTTATCGGATGCCTGGCCTCAGCTTTATCAATTAGGTTCTAATCCCCCCAAGAGCGAGAAGGCGCTTACGGCGCAAGTATGGCAGAGGTTGGGTAAAGAAAAAAATGTCCAGTCCAAACAACTGATTGATTCGCTTAATAAAAAGCATCCCGGTACTGTTTTCATCATGCCAACCTCCGATGCGATGGTCTTGGCGGCCGAATATTATCTGCGCGGTAAACTGGCCGGGGTACAGGGCTTGCACAAAGCCATCGGCGGCAAGGAGCGCTCGCTCTGGCGGGATCGTCTCGGCCATCTGGGACCGGGCTTTGACCGCCTGGAAGGCTACGTCTTTTACGCTACTCTTTATGGTCGATCACCAGAGCTGATCAAGGGCGACATTAAATTNGGCGGNAACGCTGATTACCCCAACGGCGCCCTNGACCGCACTTTCCGCAAGATCGCTTGGCANGCCGTCNTTAACCACCCACTCTCCGGCGTTAAGGATAAGGACGGCGACGGAGTGGGCGACTAGATTTTTATTCAAATCTTGCTCTCTGGGAAAATCTCCCTGACCATCTAAAGGTTCTATGAATGCCAAACGCATCACCTTATTACTTTTTTTTATTTTTGCGCTCGATCTTTTGGGTGCTTCAAAGTTTGCCATTCCCGCGACCGATAAAGATCTTCCCGGGGAAGGTCCCATTCGTCGTTACGCGTGGTTTAAAAATTTATGGGAAAAGAAGCGCACGGGCTGGGCCAAGCAGGTTAAACAGGATCAGGGTGCTTTGGTTTTTTTGGGCGACTCCATTACGCAGGGTTGGGGTGATAATTTCCGCGGGCACTTCAAGGGGGTCAAGGTGGCTAACCGCGGTATCAGCGGCGATACCACTCGCGGCGTTCTGATTCGTCTCAAGGAAGATGTGCTCTCCTTGAACCCCAAGGGTGTGGTGATTTTAATTGGCACCAATGACTTGGAGGAAAAGGCAACGCCCGAAGTTATTGCGGGCAACCTCAAGCTCATTATTGCTGCGCTCAAGCAGCATAATGCCAAAATGCCGATTATCCTGTGTAACACCTTTCCCAGTTCAGCTACCAAAAGGCGGCCGGCCGATCAGATTAAAAAAATCAATCAACTCTACTTTGCCGCCGTGAAAGGTGACNCGCAAATTACAGTTTTGGATACCTGGCTGCTTTTTGCTGATGTCAAGGGAGATGCCAAGAAGTCTGAGTTTCCTGACCTNTTGCACCCCAACCAAATTGGTTATGACAAATGGGCAATGGCCTTGCGGCCGTTACTTGCCACCCATGGGTTTGTGGAGACTGGGGTCGATAAATTTAAGATGGAACCGGGATTTGTGAGTCTTTTTNATGGTAGGGATTTAACCGGCTGGGGTTTTCGTAATCAGAANACGCAGGCTAAGCTCGCTACTTTTGACGGCGAGAGAGCCAGTGATGATGGCCGTTACGTTGCGATNAANGACCGACTGGTGGTTACTACACCTCCTGAAGGTCGGCGCATACAGCAGCTTTGGACTACACGTGAATTTTCCAAGAACTTTATTTTGAAACTTGAATTTCGCGCTACACCCAACGCTGATAGTGGTGTCTTTATTCGCCGTCCGCAACTCCAGTGTCGGGATTACGTACTGGCCGGTCCATGGAAGGATTTAAAGAAGTACAAACCACAGGAATGGAACGAAATCGTAGCAATTGTTAAGGATGGAGTAGCCCATTGCACCTGTAATGGGGAGGTGCTTAATGCTGAGTTTAAGGTTCCAGCCAGTGGCCCCATCGGCTTGGAAGGTGATCGGGGCCAAATGGAATACCGGCGCATACGGTTGAAGGAATTGGAATAGATTCGAATCGCCGCATAGGTTTTTTCATCCAATTATCAACGGACGATAATGAGATTTATTCTTTTATTAGCGGGCTTGGGAATCTTTGGAGGGTTGGCTTGGGCTGAGGTGCCACAGGCTAATCTTAAACAGTTTCGAAAGGAGGTGGAGCCGGTGCTGAAAAGTGCGTGCGTGGAGTGCCATGGGCCAAAAAAGCAAAAGGCCAAGTTTCGAGTGGATACTTTGGATCCCGATCTCCTGAAAGGTAAAGATGTGAGTTGGTGGCTGGAAGTCTTCGATGTGGTTGGCAATGGTGAGATGCCTCCGGAGGATGCAAAGGTGCAATTAACTGATTCGGAAAAGGCTCGGATTGTTAATTGGTTGTCAGGTGAGATTCAATTGGCATCGGAGGTGCGACGAAGCGAACAGGGCCACACTTCTTTTAGGCGCATGACACGTTACGAGTACAAGTATGCGGTGCAGGACTTACTTGGATTGCCGCATGACTTCTCGCGTGATTTACCTCCGGAAACTTCTTCTGAGGATGGCTTCAAGAACAGCTCTGAATTATTGCAAATGACTTCCGGACAGTTCGCGCAATATCACGCTCAGGCCCGTCGAGCATTGAAGCTGGCCACGGTGCGTGGTGAACGTCCGGCGCCAGTTCATTACGGTATAACGATGAAAGCAGCCTCAGCCAAGGTTGATGCTACCTATGCGGCTTTTGTGGAGAAGAAAAAGAAGCAGATAAAAAACGGTGTGATCATTTTGGATGATGTCCAACAAAAGGAAGTTAAAAAATACGGCGCAAAACAAAGTGGCACCCACTTTAAGAATTTGGTTACCGGCGATGCCCTNAGGACCCAATGGAGTTATGGTGGGGCGAAGTATGCGTGGAAGCCTACGGCCAAGCGTCCGGAGATTCCTCCGGTTTTATCGGATGTTGTTATTATACCGGCCAATCACAAATTCATTATTGATGTAGGTAACGGANTGCCGGACTCAGGCACCATGCGCGTGCGTATTCGAGCTGCGCGTGCTTCAAGTGAGGGAGACCACCTACCAACAGTGCGTTTATATTTTGGTAATCAGCCAAGTAATGATTCGCGTATATCGGCAAACGTTGGCAGCCGAGACCTGACCATCGATGCGCCGCCGGGCAGTCCCCGCTTTTACCATTGGGACGTGCCGCTTACCGAAATTCCGCGTAACGCTTTTCGTAAAACTCATAAGCTGGGTCAATTGCCNAACCCNGCGGAGTTTCTAGATTTCCGTAATACCTCCAGTACTCCGGTCGCATTAGTAATTGATTATGTGGAGATTATTGCTCCGGTACTGAATGAATGGCCGCCTCAATCACACACTCGTATTTTCCACGAGCGCAAGGGAGCCGATGATAAAACCTACGCCCGTGAAGTGATCACGCGTTTTATGAGCCGTGCTTGGCGTAGGGCAGTGAGTGACTCGGAGGTGGATCAGAAACTGGCACTGTACGGTAAGCTACGCCCTCAGTGTGAAGATTTTCAGGAGGCGATGGTGGAGGTGCTTGCCTCAGTGATATCTTCGCCAAATTTTTTGTATCTTGTCCGGTATAATCAGGAGAGAAAAGATACTCAGCGTATTTCAGATTTTGAGTTAGCCAGTCGATTGGCGTTTTTTCTATGGAGTAGTGGGCCAGATGAAGAGGTTTTATCGCTCGCCAGTAAAGGAAACTTACGTGATCCGGCGCAGTTGCAAAAGCAAACACGACGGCTGTTGTCCGATCCAAAGGCGAAACGGTTTGCCCGCCATTTTACGCGTCAATGGTTGGGGATGGATGAGCTAGATTATGTTAAGATTGACGCCAAAACGTACGGCAGGGTTGATCCGTTATTGATGGAGGCGATGAAGCAGGAACCAGTGGCTCTTTTTNATGAGATGCTNCAGCAAAACCGGCCAGTGATAGAATTT
Source organism: Verrucomicrobiales bacterium (assembly GCA_002719595.1). Taxonomy (GTDB): domain Bacteria; phylum Verrucomicrobiota; class Verrucomicrobiia; order Limisphaerales; family UBA1100; genus UBA1100. The sequence goes on along the minus strand of PBEJ01000004.1, from coordinate 35,730 downwards.
TTNNACTCTGATTATGTGTTGGTGAATGATCGACTTGCCCGTCATTATGGTATTCCAGGTGTAATTGGCGATCGCTTACGCAAGGTTCAACTATCTGCGGAAATCAAGCGAGGTGGTTTGCTTACNCAGGCGGGTTTGCTGNCAATGAATTCTAACGGTAAAGATTCCAACCCGCTCAAGCGTGGTATTTGGCTGTTGGAAAATCTGCTGAACGATCCGCCACCACCCCCCCCGCCAGCAGTGCCGGAGATTGACTTGGCTGATCCTGAGATNCTAAAGCTTACACTTAAACAGCGTATGGAGGATCATCGAAATGATCCGGCATGTTTTTCTTGTCACTCTAAGATCGATCCCTGGGGTATTGCGTTTGAGAACTTCGATGCACTNGGTCAGTGGCGTTTTAAAATTAGTGATCAACCGGTTGATGCTACGAGCATTTTATTTAACAAGGATGAGTTGCAGGGCATGAAAGGTCTAAAAAACTACCTAGTGTCCAACAGACAGGATCAGTTTGTACGCGCGATTGTTCACAAAATGGCTGCTTATGCGTTGGGTCGACCTCTTACTTTNGGTGATCGCGCTGAAGTGGATCGCATCACCACCACGCTGCGCCAGAATGGAGATGGTTTAGCCGACCTTGTCTTTCTGATTGTGAAAAGTGATTTATTTCAGTTAAATTGAGGCCGAAGGAGTAAAGGCGATGAACATGAATTTATCTTCCCTCGATCGTCGTAAATTTTTGCGGGGTGCTGGCGTAGCGCTAGCGCTGCCGTGGCTAGAAACTTTTGCCCCTACAGCTCAAGCTGCGGCTAGTTCNGTAAAACGGAAACGACTGGCTTGTTTTTATTTGCCAGATGGTGTGCCGATGCCTTTGGAAAAAGATCCTTCCTTCAAAGACTGGAGTTGGTTTCCTCACGGTGGTCGTAAGGATTTCGTTCTCACTAAGTGTATGGAAACGCTTGAGCCTTTGCGTAATGAATTAACCATTTTTTCTGGTTTATCACACCCTGCGGTACGGCATGTTCATGGACACCGTAATGCTGACCAGTTCCTTACAGGCGCGGATACAGGCGCAATGGATGACTCCTATCAAAACAGTATTTCACTTGATCAGGTGTTCGCTGATCATGTTGGTGAATATACACGGCATGCATCTTTGGTAATGTCTACTGATGGGGGTACCGGTTCACCGCGNGGAGCGCACACAATGTCTTACAATACTCAAGGTCGCCCAATTCCCGCTGAGCACAAACCCAAGCGCATCTTCGACATGCTTTTCGTAAAGAGTGGTCCGGATGCTGCCCGACGGCTCGCTTTGAGTAAAAGTGCCCTCGACGATCTGCTGGAGGACGCGCGGTCGCTTAATCGTTCCCTTTCTGAGCATGATCAGAAAACCTTAGCTGATTATCTCCAATCCGTGCGAGATACCGAAGTAAAGGTGGAGAAAGCCAAGCGTTGGTTGAATATCCCGATGCCACGCGTGAATACAGATCACCTAAACTTAGACATCACGCCCGAGGATCCACGCAATTTCCTACGCACTATGTATGAGCTGATTTACTTGGCGTTTAAAACTGATACTACACGGATAGCGACATATCAGCTTGGGCGGGAAAANGGTGTGGGTATTAGCGATTATCTTGCCCGAGCGGTAGGTTTCAAGGGGACACACTATTTGTCGCATGAAACCAAGAAACCCGATGGATATAAGAATTTTGGGATCTACTGTAGGTTTATCAACGAGGAACTCGGTCGCTTTGCCAGCCGGCTTAAGGCAACGCCAGAACCGGGTGGTGATGGTAATATGCTCGATAATACCGTACTTTTGTTTGGTTCGGCTTCGAGTGCCTTTCATCTGTCACGTAATTACCCGCTGCTCCTAATGGGTGGGCGAAATATGGGTTTTAAGCACGGCCAATACCTTAAGTACGGTCAAGGTAATGATAAGCATCAGGCTACCGCTGGAATTAGTAGCGATGCGGGCTGGCGCGGTGAGATGAATTATACCGAGCTACCACTCTCTAATCTGTATCTTACTATGCTTCACAAGCTAGGCGTAGAAGCCAAAACTTTTGGCGGCAGTATCGAAACCTTCAGTGAGGTATAGATGAGGTACGCTTTTCTTAAGAATCCTCAGATTTTATTTTCACAGTAGGTGGCGGTTCGTTTTAAATGGATTTACTCACTCAAGGGTTGATAGGTTCCGCTGTTGCCCAGTCTTTTTCCGAATCGAAAGTTCAATCGCGAGCGGCGCTTTACGGAGCCGTTGCGGGTATGGCACCGGATTTGGATGCGCTAATCAGTTCCTCGACTGACCCTCTCCTAAACTTGGATTATCATCGCCACTTTTCTCATTCACTAGCTTTCATCCCTGTGGGTGCCTCTATTGTTGCTTTGTTGATCTGGCTNATATCACGTCGGCGTTTTGACTTTCGTGAGATTTGGAAGGCTTGTATCTTTGGTTACGGAACTCATGGCTTGTTGGATGCCTGTACTAGTTACGGTACGCATCTTTACTGGCCCTTCGCACTGGATCGCATTTCCTGGAATCTTGTCTCAATCATTGATCCGCTATTTAGTCTACCGCTTTTGGTGCTGACAGTCTGGGGTGTGTGGCGAAATCGTATTTGGTTTTCTCGTGCAGCAGTAATATTTTGTGTTTGCTACCTAATGTTTGCATTAGGTCAACATCGTCAGGCTGAATTAGCTCAAATGGAGCTAATAAGTCAGCGCAATCATAACGCTGTCAGACTTGTCGTTAAGCCGAGTATTGGAAATATCTTTCTGTATCGTTCAGTTTATCTTCATGAAGGGGTTTATTTCGTTGATGCGATCCATGTTTTCCCCAGTTTATCACCCAAGATCTATCCCGGTGGAGAAGTGGAAGCATACAAAACTACGAAGGTAAACCGAGACGTAACTCGGTTTGCTCGGTTGTCCAATGACTTTTTATGTCAACACCCTGAAAATAATAATGTTATTGGGGATATCCGGTACGGAATGTTGCCAANCTCGATAGANCCATTGTGGGGAATNAAGATTGATCCCGATAATCCAGAAAAGGNTCCTGAGTTTGTTAAATTTAGGACAATAAAANAAGGTGGGCTTGATTTATTTTATGGAATGCTTTTTCGCAAGGATCTTTTAGTTGGAGGNAAATGATTTCTTTTACTTCAGTAATTAAAAGTTAAGAATAAATGCAGCTCCATGAATAAAGTTCNATTAATTTTTTTATTCTGTGGCCTGTCGTTATTGGCAGANCAANCNGCTGAACATTATAAGTTTAGCGTTCGGGCGAGTGGAATTAACCCGGAGGCTACGGAATATTCCAAGATCAACTATACCTTTACCGACACGAAAGGAAAGGTAATGGATCTCCAGCATGCTGCAGTAGATGTNAGAGTGCCTTCTCGCGGGCAGCTTGTTATCTGGTTGATGGGGCACAATCAACGCCTCTTTGATAGAATCAACAGCTATGGTCTTCATGCTATACAGCCTCATTATGCAAACCGGTGGTTTTCGACTGTGCCAAAAGAGTTACATGATGCCGGTAATTGCCTAGGTGATATCCGTCTCGAAGCAGCTACAGGTCGGGACTATAGCCCTCACGTTCAGATTTCGAAACCTGATGGTCTTGAGGCGCGTTCATTGCAATTTGTTAAATGGCTGGTGAAAAAGAATCCTGATGGAAAATGGGATCAATTTTTGAACAAGGATCACAGTGATTTGCTTTGGGATAAAGTGATTCTTTCAGGAAGTTCTCATGGTTCAACTACTTCCGCTCGCTTTGCTAAGCACCGAAAGGTCGCGCGCGTAGTTATGTTTTGCGGGCCTAGAGACCAGCTGGAATCATGGCAGGGCCTTCCCTCGGTTACACCAGCTAATCGCTATTTTGGTTTTACTCATATTCTTGACACCGGCTGGGTAGGNGACCATTACTGTCGCTCCTGGCAGATGCTTGGATTGGCGAAATTCGGTCCACTGGTTAACGTGGATCAAGCGAAGGCTCCGTTTGGCAACTCACGTCGTTTGGTTACCAATTGTGACGTTAACAATGATTCGAGAAAGGCTCATGGTATCGTTGTTCGGGGAAAAGACTGGGATTCGGTTTGGCGTTACCTTTTTACACATTCGGTTGATCAAACTGGGAGTTCGGTTCCGATTGATCCGGGGTGCAAAATGAATCTACGACCANAGATAGAAGAGAAAAAATGAAAAAAGAAATTTCAAAGATAACATTATTTTTTGTTGGATGGTTAACGTGTTTGATGGCTTTAGAGGCTGCCAAGCCAAATTTTGTCATTATCTTTACAGATGATCAGGGTTATGGCGATCTGAGTTGTTTTGGGTCCAAGACAATAAAGACGCCCAATATTGACCGGATTGCCAAGGAAGGGCGCAAGTTTACCAGCTTTATGGTAGCCTCCCCTGTATGCACACCTTCTCGTGCGGCTTTACTAACTGGCTGTTATCCCAAGCGCGTGGGCATGCATCAACACGTNTTATTTCCTGCCTCGACTAAAGGATTAAACTCCAAGGAGCATACAATCGCTGACCATTTGAAATCACAAGGCTATGCAACAGCTTGTTTTGGCAAATGGCACCTCGGTCATCACAAGGAAGTACTGCCGACGGCCAATGGTTTCGACACCTACTATGGTATTCCATATTCCAATGACATGAATCATCCCGACAACAAGGGTAAGCCTAAGGGAGGTTGGGCAGGTATGGATATTTTATGGAATGACCCTGAGTCGACACTCACCAAATGGAAAACTCCGCTCTTNGANGANGAGAANATTGTCGAGTTGCCGGTGGACCAGCGTACCGTCACCCGACGTTACACACAGAAATCCATCGACTTTATTAAAACAAATAAAGATAAANCTTTCTTTGTNTATCTGCCGCATTCCATGCCGCACATCCCTCTTTATGTTCCCGATGAAATACGCGATGCGAACCCAAAGAATGCCTATANAAACACGATTGAGCATATNGATTCAGANGTGGGACGTTTGTTGAAAGTATTAGACGATTTGAANCTGGTGGATAACACTTATGTCATCTACACCACTGATAACGGCCCTTGGTTACCTTTTCGGCATCACGGAGGTTCAGCTGGGCCACTACGTGAGGGAAAGGGGACGACNTTTGAAGGTGGTCAGCGGGTGCCTTGTGTGATGCGTGGCCCTGGCATTCCCGTGGGGACAGTTTGTGATGAGCTTACTGGAACAATTGATATTCTGCCGACTATCGCTTCCCTTACCGGTAAGGCTTTGCCGAAAGGAAAGAAAATCGACGGCATCGATGTATCTGGGCTTTGGAAGGGGACGATAAAAAAATCCCCTCGTAAGGAATTCCTGCACTATACCTCTCGAGGTGAGATTGAGGGTATTCGGAGCGGCAATTGGAAGCTGCTCGTGAAAAGGGCACGGCGTAACAATAACAATAAGCCTCCTCAATTGCATTTATTTGATCTTTCCAGAGACGTGGGAGAAAAGAATAACCTGGCTCAGGCAAAGCCTGAAATGGTTCGTGAATTACAAGACCGTATGAAGGCGCTTGATGCTGAAATTACGAGGAATGCACGTAAGCCCTGGTTGAAGAATTAAGCTTATTTGTTGAGCTATCTATTAATTCTTTTTTTCCAAAGCTTCCTCGATAAAGGGCCACATTTTATTTGGATAAAACCGATGTCCTTCATTTCCCCATTGTAGGTCAGTGTGATTAGGTGAGCCTGCTGTCTTGAAAATGTTTTTTATTTGGTCCCCCAGTTTGTCGATNGTGGGACGATGATGGAGTCCATCGCTTACTCCATGCACAATTAAAAGATGCCGTGGGGCCACCAGCCCGCCGAGTTCTCTCCAGTCCCCCCAATTTCGCAGACTTGGAATCAGGCAGCAATCGCAGTGGAAGATAAAACCTTCTTTACTCATCACCGAGGTAAAGGAGCAGCTAGGAATGGCTACTTTGATTCGGCTGTCAATGGCTGCAGTATGAGCAGTAAGTACGCCTCCTCCGGAATTTCCGGTCATGACGATGCGTTTAGGGTCAATTAAGGGGTGTTTCTGCGCCCAGTCCAGTAAGCATTGCATGTCCCATACTCGTTCAGAGGTTGGTGTGCGTCCGCCAAGTAGGCAGTGAATCAGCTGTGCGCGACAAGGTCGATTACCGTGACGGTTCTTGGGGTCCGGAACGAGTAGTTCCCCAGCCAGTCCACGGGTGGCTGGTGCGATTACGATAAATCCGCGTCGTGCGGCTTGAGCTCCAATGTCCCCTTCCTTATCTAGAATCTTTTTGCGATGTTTTTCATCTTTGAAAGCACCAGCATAGGAGTGTAATCCCAGTGTGTCATGTCCGTGTGGGCAAAGGAATAAAGGAAGTGGTTGGCTCTTCTTTGCATTCTTTGGAACGAGGAAATAAAATGGAACTTGTATGTTTGGTTCGGTTTTAATTGAACAAAGTGTGCGGGTAAATGAGTCGTTGGTTTCCTCAATCTTACCCATGATAACTTTTGGTTTGAAACCAGCTAGGTCCTTTTGCATTTGTTTTAGCCCTGTGAGCTCAATGAATGCTTCACGAGCTTGTTTCTGCCATTTTTCAAAGTCTATTGTCCCATTAAAGGCGTGTTTTTGGTTACCCTTTTGAATACGTGTGAGATAATTGCCGATGGATTCAGGATATTCCACAAAAGGCTTAGGTGACTTCTGGGCGTTTAGAGTAATTAAAAACATTACTGCACAGATAGTGATAATGATTCGGGTTTTCATGGGTAAGACTGGTNCGGCTGGAATTGTATCTTAGAGTTTCAGTAACTCACTAAAAAACTATTTTGCCGTTGCTGATCTGTGACCATACGGTCAGGCTGTAGCCATTATCCACGTTAAATCCATATTAACCCTAATGAAACAGATTATTGTTCTTCTATTTGCTCTGCACACATTTACTGCTTTTGCTCAAGGTAAAGTCCAATGGCACGATGTTACTCAGTGGGGAGTTGAAGGCCGTGGTTGGGGTGATCAGGAACGGGCCAAATGGTTTGACCGGTTTCCAGCCAAAGCAGAGAAAACGGTAACCAAATCGGTCTGGAGTTTAAGTCGGCACAGTGCGGGGATGATGGTGCGCTTTAAGAGCGATGCGAACACCATTTATGCCAAGTGGAAGGTAACTTCTTCTCGGTTGGGTATGCCGCATATGCCACCCAGTGGCGTGAGTGGATTGGATTTATATGCGCGTGATAGCAGGGGTAAATGGCGTTGGGCGGCGGCTACCCGCCCTTCAAAACAAAAGATGGAGGTTATCCTCCTGCGCGGAATTAAGCCCGGCCTGCGAGAGTATGCACTCTATCTACCACTTTATAATGGAACTGAATCTTTGGCAGTAGGTGTGCCTGCCGACGCAAAATTTGAAAGGCTCGCACCGCGNAAGTCCAAGCCACTTGTCTTTTATGGGACCTCCATTACCCATGGAGCTTGTGCGTCTCGCCCGGGGATTGCGCATCCGGCGATTCTTGGCAGGTGGTTTGATATACCGGTGATCAATATCGGGTTTTCTGGTAACGGAAAGATGCATAAGGAAGTGGGGGGGCTCATGATTGAAGTGGATGCAGCTGCCTACATCATTGATTGTTTGCCCAATATGAACGGGGCTATGGTGACTGAGCGCTGTGTGCCGCTGGTGCAGCAGTTGCGCAAGGCCAGACCCAATACTCCGATTGTCCTGGTGGAGGACCGTCGCTTTCCCAATTCTTGGTTGGTGCCGGAAAAATCAAAGTTTCATGACGATAACCACGCCGCNTTGCGCAAGGCATTTAAGGAACTGCAGACTGCAGGAGTGAAGCATCTTTATTACGTGGAAGGTGATCCATTGTTGGGCGATGACTTTGAAGGAACCACCGATGCTTCCCACCCAAACGATTTAGGCTTTCTACGTCAGGCTGAGGTTTTCGCGCCTGTTTTAAAAAGGGCACTAAAACTGGAATAGCACCTTTTTTCAGTTAGAATAAGTTAAGTATTTTTTCACAAAAAGATGAAGCAAGCTCATCTTTATTAAACCGTGATTTTGCCCGTATTTTTTGTCTTGTCCGGAAAATATGATCCCAGTCAGTTTGAGCGTGAAATTCCAATTAAGAGTAGCTGAGATACGATCCAGTTTAATGAATAATGGTCGCTTTTGCTTGTCTTGAAAATCTGCACACTTAATGATTTGCTCTCTCATGAAACTCTTAGTTCCTATCGCTTTTATTTTTTTGGCTGCGCATTTGTCAGCTGCCAAACCCAATATCATATTCATTCTTGCCGATGACATGGGTTATGGCGATGTCCAGGCTTTAAATCCTAAATCTAAGATTCCCACGCCGCACTTAAACCGTTTGGCAAAGGAAGGAATGACTTTTACCGATGCCCACAGTCCTTCGGGTGTGTGTACACCCACTCGTTATGGCGTGATCACTGGTCGTTACTGTTGGCGCTCAACGCTCAAGCGCGGTGTACTGGGTGGTTATAGTCCTCCACTAATTGAAAAAGACCGCCCGACTGTTGGGTCAGTAATGCAAAAGGCAGGTTATCACACGGCAGTCATAGGTAAATGGCATCTTGGAATGACCATGACTCGACTTAAAGGAGGTAAGCCGGACGTGGACCGCTGGGATGGAGATGGAAATGTTGATTTCAATAAGCCTATTGCTGATAGCCCAACTACGCGCGGTTTTGACGAATTTTTTGGTGTGAGTGCCTCGTTAGATATGGCGCCTTATGTGTGGATTGAAAATGACCAATTTGTTAAGGCTAAGCTTGTTCAGCAATCGGCTATAAAGTTTCCTGGTTACGTTCGACAAGGACCGCGCGCGGANGACTTGAAATTCGAGGAAGGCCTTGATGTATTGGGCGAACGCGCGACTGTCTTTCTCAGGCGCATGTCCAAAAGTAATAAGCNGTTTTTCNTATACATGCCTTTGACCGGCCCTCATAAGCCAGTAACGCCACATCCGCGTTTTATTGGNAAGACAGGCNTTGGCCTCTATGGCGATTTTGTAATGAATGTCGACGATNCAGTCGGGCAGGTGCTCAAAGCGCTGGATGAAACTAANCTCTCAGANCATACCTTGGTGATGTTTACCAGCGATAACGGTTCGTTTATGTACCGAATTGACGATAAAGATGACCACGTAAGNACGCCCACTAAACAACAATATCATTCAAAAAATCATACTGCTAATGGTCCTTGGCGCGGGACCAAGGCTGACATTTGGGAAGGAGGCCATCATGTACCTTTCTTTGCCAGATGGCCGGGNAAGGTGAAGTCTAGCAGTCAATGTTTGCGTGTTATTACTCACACTGATCTGTTTGCTACTGTAGCAGAAGCTGCAGGTGCTAAAATTCCTAAGGGCGCTGCAGCCGATAGCTACAGTTTCCTATCGCTTCTGANCGGTAAGGAGAAGGACTACTCACGCCCGGCGGTAATTCATCATTCGTCAGCCGGTATGTTTGCTGTTCGTGAAGGAGCTTGGAAACTTGTATTGGGTAACGGTTCGGGTGGGCGACAAAAACCACGTGGCAAATCATTTGAGAGACCTTACTTTCTTGCGAACATAAAGACTCACGGGGATGAGCAGAAAAATTTCCTCGAAGCCCAACCAGCGATTGCGAAGCGACTCGAGGAAACCTTTCAAAAAATTTACAAAAATGAGAGTCGGTAAATTTTAGGCTAGAATGNGGTTGTGAATCTTATTTTCTGTAAGATGCTAATGTGTCTCAGTCTCAAAAAATAGCTTGCCTGCTGAGTTTTTTTGATTGATCAAGGGCTGGCTAAGTTGATGGATAATATCTTGGAAATGCCCAATTTGGAGCGGTCTCAATCGGCAGATATNTTGATTTGCGATTGTTATCGGGTAAAGGCATCTACCATTCTAAGGATTATAAATGAGGGGGGGGCGCAGGTTGGCGATGAGATTGTCCGNCAAACTTGTGCGGGAAATGGTTGCGGCAGTTGCCAATGTCGCATCCAGCGATTGCTTTCTGGGCTTCCTGCTGAATGTGGTCCGTGCGCTCTATGCTCGGGCTGTGGNTATGTAAAGACTCTCTGCAATTGTCAGGCGGCTTAGACATTGCATTGTGAATGAGTCTCGTTAGCAAACATATTTTTTTACATCCCCCTTTTCTATGTTAAGCTCATACTCTTCGGTTTAATTAACAAACGATTTAACTGGTAACCAAAAGAGAATTATATGAGAGGAAACAACCAAGTAATTGAAGCATTGAATGCGGGTTTAACTATCGAGCTTACCGCGATCAACTTATATTTCATTCATTCTAAGATGCTTGGAAACTGGGGGCTTAATAAGTTAGCGAGGTATTATTACAAAGAGTCGATTGAGGAGATGAAACATGCTGAGGAAGTAATTGATCGAATTCTTTTCTTAGATGGAGTTCCCGCCATTTCCCGTTATGATGTAATCAATGTGGGCGACACTCCGCAGGCGATGATTGAGAANGGGATGGAACTTGAGACCAAAGGCGCTTCTAATTACAATGAAGGCATAAAGCTTTGCGCGGATGTGAAAGATAGTGCCAGTCGTGAGTTGATGGAGCGCATGGTGGTGGAGTCTGAGCAAAGCATCGACTGGGCTGAGGCGCAACTGGACCTTATAAAGATGACTGGTATAGAAAACTATTTGGCCCAACAGATGGGTGATGCACCGNCAAATTAGTAGATGACATTCTGTAAGTCCGTGTTTTATCTACGGACTCAAGCTCGCGCTTTTACGGGCCATTTTTTCTCGAAGCCATGGCTATAAGCATGTTGTATCCTGTTGCTCTGATGCGTAGATCCAAGGCTGGTTTCAATCCTGAGCGGTTCCTTGGAACGGGCCTTCTATTCTATTGAAGCCATAAAAGGCTAACAGTTTACTATTTACCTGTTTTGCTCCCCGGACAGTTTATGCAAAAGTCAGTATTATGGCTAAAAAGGGCGTCATTAAATGTATATTTGCGCTTAAATTCGTTGGTCGTAAGATTGTTTTGTGCGGACAAACTGTTGGGGGTACTTTAGGCTTATCCTATGAACAAGCGCGTTTTCTTGCTGCTGGTGTCGCCTATGTTTTTCGCGTTGGTAGTCAATGCAGATTGGTTGCAATTTCAAGGTGATGCGCGACGGACGGGTAATGTGCCTGAAGCAGTGTTAACTGATTCTTTGGCTTTGGCGGCAGCAATTCCCTTAACTGATATTATTCAGTCTGGTCCGGTGGTTGCCGGTGGAGTGGTTTATGTCATGGATGGCTCAGGAGTGGTCCATGCCATCGATTCAAAAACATTCGAAAAGAAATGGATTTTTAAAACAGATGGAGGGCTTGCTAATTGCAACAATGTTGCAACCCCTGCAGTTGTTGGAGATTTTTTACACGTGGGAACCACTGCCGGTTATTACTACGTGATCCATCGGAAAACTGGAAAGTTAATTCATCGGATCGATTGTAAAGAGCCAATTTTCTCAGCGCCAGCAGTGGGAAACGGGCGGGTTTATTTCGCCACCTTGGGAGCACGGGTGTATGCCGTATCCCCAAAAGGTAAAACGGAGTGGACTTGGGATTTTGTTAAAGAGGTTATCGGGTTTAAAGGAAACCGTTGGCTTGGTGCAGATTGGGTAAAGTTTCGCGGTGATCGTGTGACATGGAAGGATCATTTTGTCTGTTCGCGTGATATTTCTCTGATGGGCAAAACGCTTGTAATGCCTGCAGGTGGGCGGACAGTCTTTCTGGAGGATGTTGGGGCAAAGCCAAGGTTGCGAAAAGTAGCTGTGATTCCCCAATTTGCAGGCACGGAATTTCCCGCGACTCTGGGCCAAAGTATTGATGCTGCTGGTAACGTATATGTGCAGTGGCATCGGCGTGATAATGCGGGTCGGGTTGAGAAAATGTGGCTGGAAGGTGATGAATTAAAAGTTGATTTCATCAAAGGGACACAGACCGATATCCGCACCCCGGGCATGTTGAGCTTTGCTCCAGTTGCCGTGCGTGAAGATGCTATATACCGGGTGCGGCCTGAGCAAGGGGTCGGTCTTTGTCGGCATATCGGTGAAAAAACAGAGGTGTTAAATGCTGCTGCGTCGATTGGTTCAGTGATACTGACACGGGACCATGCCGTATATGGTGGCCTTGATGGCAAGGTATATATTGTTCCCTTTGAGGGTGGTAAGGCGCAATCGTTACCAACGGCTTTTGGCGCACCTATTACCGCTCCGCTAGCGGTTTCTGATGGTCATNTTTACGCGGGGAGTGAAGATGGGTATCTCTATATTTTTAATCAGGGGGGTAAAGCGCTATTGCCCAAAAAAGATTTGGGAATGTGGAAAATTCGAAGTCCGCTCAAAGGTCCATTAACCGGTGGTCANTTTGATTGGTATACCAATTANGGTGACTTCGCTGGCAGTAATTCAAACGATCAGGGCCTCAAACCCCCCTTGCGAATGCGTTGGGCTAGGCGTATGGAAGGGACGGTGAAGCATCTTCCGGTTTGTGGAGGTGGTCGCCTTTACACACATACCGCTGAGGGACAGATTATTGCAGCAGAGCAGGACACCGGACGTGTTCTTTGGAGGCGTTATTGGCCAGGTGGTTTTCTTTCGTTTACTTCACCCCTTTACGTGAAAGGTAAGTTACTCATTCCGCAGGGAGGAATTAAGCAGTCTTATGTTCTTTGCCTTGATGCAGCTACAGGTAAGTTATTATGGAAACAACCCTTTACTGGATCACCCGGCTGGAGCCGCCAGTTTCCGCCGGTTGTTCACGGTAATGTTGCCATTTATGCTTCCGGTTCGGGTGAGTATGACTATCAGGGTTCTGANCAATATTTCACTTTTGGGGGTAAGCCCAAGGATCATGGCGGGCGCGAGGTGATGAGTTGGATTTATTCAAACACCAACCCCTATTACCCCAAGAATCATCGACCGCGTATTTGGGCGTGGGATCTTGATACGGGGAAATTACTTTGGGAAAAGGATTTNACAAAATATGGCCGCGGTGGNAATGACTGCGGCATCTGTATACTTGACGGAAAATTATACTATTCGGTTTTCTTCGGTTATGCGACGAGTGAGAAACAGAGGCGTGGATTACCTGTGGAGAACAACGGCTTCACTGCTTGTCTTGAGCCACAGACAGGGAAGATTGTGTGGTCTACAACCGAATATTTTGTTACGGCCAAATGCACCCTGAGTGCACGTGATGGCCGTGTTTATATCGGTGGGTTTAATCGTGCAAAGGAAGGTACGAATGACCGGCACGTCTGGTGTTTGGATGCTAAGGATGGTCGTCTTGTTTGGAAATCAGACGCTGTTACCTCCGCGCTCAACGTCGTGACCGTTGGTAAACGATTCATCTTTTCGAACGCCTTACGAGGTAAGGGCAATGTGTATGATCATAAAACCGGTAAGGTTGTAGATAGTATTGGTCACAATTATGCCTGCTGCCGCTTTACCATGTCTGAACCCTACGTCCTCGGGGCTAATATGGATATGATTGACCTGTCCAATAATGGTAAACTTGTCTCCACTGGTCCTGCGATTGATTCGCGTGAATGCTTGGGAGCGGTGGTTTCCAATGGACGCATATTCTACACCTCTCAAGCCAGCGGTTTTGTCGTTTCGCAAACCTTTGGTAAGGAAGCAGAACAGGTTTCTGCGGTCTGGGAACGGCCATGAATCGGCGTACATTTATAAATCATACCGCCGCNCTTTCTGCTTCAGGGGCTGCTACTTCATTGTTTGCCGATACTCCGGGTAGCCCTTATTTGATCTCAAAGCAGGGCTGTGGACGAGCCAGTGGTTATGCTGAGGCTAATAAGATCATCACCGCGAAGGGTAAAACACATGTGGCGTGGATTGATTCGCCGTCTGAGGGGTTTAGAGTTCGTGTTGCCACATTGAACCAAAAAACAGGTAAATGGTCGCCGACTTACACTGTGGGAGAGGCCAAGGACAATCACGGTGGGCCGGCCTTGACCATAGATTCAGAAGGCTACCTTCACATCACTTACTTCCCTCACCATGATCCCTTTTGTTACCGGCGTTCGAAACGTCCGCACGATGTTTCCGAGTGGGAGGAGGAAATCCAGTTTGGCGAACGGTTGACCTACCCAACGATGATTTGCGGGGTGGATAACACGCTTTTCTTTACCGCTCGGCGTAGCTTTAAGGACCGGCCCTGGTATGTGGAGCTATGGGAAAAGAAACCGGGGCGCGACTGGCATCGTGTTGGTCCGGTGATGCACTCGNGGCANAAGGGNTATGCGCATTTCCAGGAGTCACTGGCCTGGGGGCCCGACCATAAGACAATTCATTTGTGCTGCCGGTTTCACGAGGGGACCGACAAGAGCGCCTACGGTCGGTTGCAAACCGTGGCTTACATGAAGAGCGAAGATTTTGGGCGCACCTGGAAGCGTTCGGATGGCTCGGTGATTGATAAACCCATTACCGTTGGAAGCATCGAGACGATTGCACGCGGAGGAGTGGATTTAAATAAATCCCTGCGGGCGGGGTGCCTGGCGGTATCACCCAAAGGAAAACCACATCTAATATACAGCACTGTGGTTAAACAGAAAGGCGAAGCTTGGCTTGCGGTTGCCGATGGTAAGGGTAAATGGGAGCGGATACGCCTCAATGATCATTTGCTCCCGGAGTGGCGATCCTTTAATCTGATAATGGCTGGCGGTCTTTCCTTTGATCATCAAGGTCAACTCCACGGTGTGGGACAGTTGCAGANNGGNGNGCAAAATGAAAAAATCTGGGGTGATCCCACCAATGAAATTGTGGCTTTTAACATGGTGGGTAGGGATCGTATCCAGTTTAGGTCCATCAGTAAATTTGATCCCAAAACTGCGCATTGGCTTCCCAGCATCGAACGACCTACCGGTCATAATGTGGTGNCTGAGCCTCCAGGCGTCCTTTTTACCGGCGGTTCGGCCGGTAAGACCAATACTGATCTATTGAAGAATCACGTTTACTTTGGTAACTGAGATGAGTAGGAACTCATCGTCATGCATGAGGTAATATCATGAAGCAAAATATAAAAATTTATTTATTGTTCGCCTTGGTTTGGCTCTTCTTTACTGCAGAAGCCGCGCCCAAAAAATACAACGTGCTTTTCATTATTTCTGATGACCTGACTTCCACTGCGTTATCCTGTTACGGAAATACTGTCTGTAAGACNCCCAATATTGACGCGATCGCAGCCAAGGGCACACGTTTTACTCGCACTTATTGTCAGGGCACCTATTGCGGTCCTTCACGTGCCTCATTCATGAGTGGTTATTATCCGCATGCAACAGGGGTTTTAGGTTACAAAAGTCCGCGCCCACAGATCGGTAACCGCGCCACCTGGTCGCAGCATTTCATGAACAATGGCTATCACGCTGCGCGCGTGAGTAAGATATATCATATGGGAGTCCCCGGAGGCATCGAGCAGGGTGGGCATGGTGCCGATGACGCTGCATCATGGCATGAACGCTACAACAGCAAAGGTCCGGAATGGCGCGCGCCGGGAAAAGGAGAAACCCTCCAAAACAATCCGGACGGAAAACGGCCAGTGGTTGGCGGCAATACTTTCGTAGTAGTGGAAGCTGAGGGCGGTGACCTTGTCCATTCCGATGGCAAGACGGCTGCGAAGGCAGTGGAATTAATCGGCAAGTTCGCAAAAAGTGACAAACCGTTTTTNCTGGGTGTGGGTTTTGTCCGTCCGCATGTTCCATTTGTGGCCCCAGAAAAATATTACGAGCCTTTTTTGCCTTATTCCAAGATTGAGTTGCCACCCAAAATCGAGGGCGATTGGAATGATATTCCCAAGCCAGGCATAAATTACTGCACTAGCCTGAATATGAAGATGGATATCCGGAAACAGAAAAAAGCNGTTGGCGGTTATTACGCTTCGGTTGCTTTTCTGGATGCTCAGGTAGGTAAGGTAATGGCAGCTTTAAATAAATCCGGTAAAGCGGATAACACGATTGTTATCTTTACCAGCGATCATGGGTTCCATTTGGGAGAACATGATTTTTGGGCGAAGGTTAGTTTGTTGGATGAATCTTCGCAGGTGCCGCTCATTATCAGTGTGCCCGGAAAAAAACCGGCAGTTTGTCATTCGTTAACTGAATTGCTCGACCTGTATCCCACTACATCTGCCCTGTGTGGTTTGCCTGCCCAATCACGTTTACAGGGTAAAGATATTTCCATAATGTTAGATGACCCAAAGCATACTGTGCGCAAGGCTGCCTTTTCCGTGGCCCCGATGCGTAAAGGCTTCCTTTTACGGGAGGATAAATGGGCATTTATTCAATATGGCGAAACGGGAAAGAGCGGGATGGAGCTTTACAACATGAAAGAGGATCCTCGGCAATACACTAGCCTAGTTAAAGATCCGGCCTATCAAAAAACTGTAACTCGCTTTAAAGCCCAGATGGTTGACAAGTTACTCGAGGTCCGTGCGAATGACCTTAAAACCAAATAGAAAACTAGGGTTGCGGTATACCAATAGAGTTGTAAACTATAGGGTAGTGTGAATCAGCGGCTCACCATCACGATTTGTTACTTAGTATGCGCAGTCGTAATGGTTGATGCAGCTGATTATCTGCGTGATATTAAACCCGTCCTAAAGGCTCGTTGTTATGCCTGTCATGGTGCGCTAAAACAAAAGGCGGGTTTACGCGTTGATACGGCGGCCAATATAAGGAAGGGAGCCAAGTCTGATTCGATTGTTATTTCAGGCAATCCTGAGCGAAGTGGGTTATTAATCAGGGTAATTTCTGACGATAAAGATGAGAGGATGCCGCCGGAGGGGGCGCCTTTGAAGGCTCATGAAATTGCTGCGATTCGTGAATGGATTACAGCTGGCTTGCCTTTACCTGAAAATGAAAAGGCTGAAATTGACCCGAAAAAACACTGGGCCTTCCAGAATCCAAAGAAAGCCTCCCTGCCTGAGAATTCACCAAATCCTATCGACGTAATATTGGAGCGTCGACGTGTCGCTTTAAATCTTAAAACGCAACCGGAAGCCGATCGCACTATTTTACTGCGTAGACTTTATCTTAATCTTATTGGATTACCTCCCACTATGGAACAATTGGCCGATAAACGACCTTGGGAAGAAATCGTCGATGAGTTGTTGAAGAATCCACAGCATGGAGAGCGCTGGGCTCGNCATTGGATGGATATATGGCGCTATACCGACTGGTATGGTTTGGGGAAGCAATTGCGCAACAGTCAGAAACACATTTGGCATTGGCGTGATTGGATTGTGGAATCACTCAATTCCGATAAGGGGTACGATCGTATGGTTCAGGAAATGCTCGCGGCTGATGAACTNGCTCCCGAAGATCCTGAGGCTTTACGGGCTACCGGNTTTCTGGCTCGTAATTATTATCTCTTTAACCGGACCACTTGGTTGGATTCGACTATCGAGCACACTGCAAAGGCATTTTTTGGTCTGACCGTTAATTGTGCTAAGTGTCATGACCACAAGTATGATCCTATTACTCAAGAGGATTATTACCGCTTTCGCGCCATTTTTGAGCCTCATCAGGTGAGGCTTGATCCGTTGCCGGGTGTGATGGATTTTGAGAAGAATGGTCTCCCTCGTGTTTTTGATGATCATCTTGATATCAAAACATATCTCCATTTACGCGGTGATCCGAAGAACCCTGACAAGACGCGTGTATTGGATCCGGGAGTGCCTGCGGTGTTGGCTAAGTTTGCTTCAAAGATAGAGCCGGTTCGGCTCCCGGTTTATGCCTATGCCCCCGCGGTTCGTGACCATGTGCAAGCAGATCATTTGAGTGCGGCTAAGGCTAGGGTAGACATCGCCAAAAAAGATTTGGTAGAGGCTCAAAAAAAAGTAGCCAATGCCCGCAAGTCAAAACCTGAAATTGAACCTGANCCNATTAAGGCAGTAACCAAATTAAACATAACGGATGATTTCAGTAAACATAACAAGGAGCTGTGGAAAGTGGTCGGAAAAGGTTGGCAATTTAAGGATGGTGCGGCTCGTCAGACTATCTCCTCGCGTGGCACAGAACGTTTAGTTTTACGGCCAAGGCTGCCTCGTGATTTTGAGCTGACTTGTCGCTATACTCATACTGGTGGCAATGCGTACCGGTCGGTAACATTCCGTTTCGACGTTTCGTCCGATCTTAAATACGCCAANTATGTTTATACCAGTGCGCACGCGCCTGGCCCAAAGTTGCATGTTGCCTACACTCGGGATGGTACTAATACTTACCCGCCCGAAGCTCGCGTTGCCCAACCAATACAAATTGGAAAACCTTACACGATACGTTTGGCGGTTCGTGATAGATTGGTAAATNTTTGGCTTAATGATAAGTTTCAGATTGCCTATTCGTTGCCTGACCGTGGCCCAAGCGGTCAGTTGTCGTTATCTGGTTTTGACGCGACTGTGGCATTTGATGANATACGTATTCGCTCGCTCCCGACGGACGTTAAACTTGTTGAATCCAAAAATAACGTTCCGGTGTTGAGGCCAGTCAGCTCGGTGGAAATAAGCCAATCTAAGTTGGCTGCCGCCCAATCGAGTCTGGTTGCACTGCAGGCAATTTTTGCTGCAGAGAAAAAGCGTGGAAATGAAGCTGCCTTTACTGCAGCTTCACATTCGGCCGCTAAGCGTGAAGCAGAGGCGTTAAAGGTGGAAGGGGAACATGAGCTGAAAGCTTTTGCGAAAGACGGTAAGAAGGTAAGTGCTGCTCAAAGAAAGATTGCCAACGCGAAAAAGAAACTTACTGCTCTTGCTGGGGGTCTTGGGTCTTACACGCCTCTTCGGGTAACCAAGAAGGCATTGGAAAGTCCAGCGCACAAGGAAGATCAGTATCCTGCGATTTACCCAGATACCAGTACTGGTCGCCGATCTGCTTTAGCGCAATGGGTAACTTCCCCTAAAAACCCCCTGACCGCACGGGTTGCGGTTAATCATGTTTGGCTTAGGCATTTTGGCGAGCCTTTGGTTGAGACAGTAGATGATTTCGGGCTGCGCGCAAAAAATCCTTTGCATCGAGAGCTGCTTGACCATCTTGCTGTTGTATTCATGGAATCAGGGTGGAGTTTTCACCATTTACACCGTCTTATCGTGACTTCGCAGGCTTACCGGCTTGGGAGTTCTTCCAAGNATGCAGATTTTAGTACTCAATCGATAGACCCAGATAATCACTATTATTGGCGGATGAATACCCGTCGCATGGAGTCACAGGTGGTTCGCGATAGCCTGCTACATTTGGCGGGCGTACTGGATTTTAGTATGGGGGGAGCTTCAGTGGTTCCGGGAGATTCAGTCCGCAGGCGTAGTCTTTATTTTAAGCATTCTCGTGATCAACAGGATAACCTTTTGAAAAAGTTTAATGATGCGGATCACCTGCAGTGTTATCGCCGCACAGAGAGTATTGTTCCCCAGCAAGCATTGGCATTATATAACAGTAAGCTATCTGTCGAGATGGCGGGATTAATTGCCTCACGTTTTGAGGAGAGTAATTTTATCCAGAATGTATTTCAGTTTATCCTAGGGCGATTACCTGATGAAGGTGAAATGAAAGCTTGCAGNCAAACTTTGTCAGAACTGGAATCGGTTGCGCGTAGTGTGCAGAAAACCAAAGCTAGCGAACGTGCTCGCAGGGGATTGGTTCACGCCTTGCTCAATCACAATGATTTTATTTCAATTCGTTAAGTTGTGAGTTTATGAATGTGAATCGGAGAATGTTTTTGGGTAATGCCGGTCTTGGTTTTGGAAGTCTTGCTTTGTCCACGATCCTGCAAGGGGGGCAGAGCGGGGTGAACGGGTTTCCGCATTTTGCGCCAAAGGCAAAAAGTGTTATTTGGCTCTTTATGAGAGGTGGGGTTAGTCATATGGAGAGTTTTGACCCCAAGCCAATGCTTAATAAATTAGCGGGTAAGTCGATTGGTCAAACACGATTCAAATATGTTCAGGATCGTGACCGACTGAAAAAGGTTCGGGTTGTGGTTGTGAACGATGCTAATGGGCAGCAGCGCAATAAATTGTATCCANTGCAGGTAGGTTATAAACGGTATGGGCAGAGCGGAATTGAAGTGAGTGATTGGTTTCCGCATATCGGTGGCTGTGTTGATGACATTGCGGTGGTTCGGTCAATGTGGACCACTGACGATAATCATGGTGCGCAAGTCCAGTTTCATTCTGGCCGGCATATGCTTGATCCGCGTGTGCCAACTATTGGCGCGTGGGTAAACTGGGGTCTTGGTACGTTGAACGAAAACCTGCCGCAATTTATCGGCATGGGCCCACGTTACTTCGATCGTAGTGACGGTCANTATTTGGGTCCNGCTTATGATGAAGTGAAGCTTAAAATTGATCCAAAAAATCCACTGGATTATGCCCAGCCACCGGCAGATAAGATTTCTGCAGAAGAGCAAAAGTTAGGGTTTAGTTTGGTTAATCGCCTTAACCAGATGAGCTTAGAGCGTTATCCGGGAGATAGCCGACTTGAAGCACGCATCAAGGCTTATGAATTGGCATATCGTATGCAAACTTCTGTCCCCAATGTAATTAACTTCGACAGAGAGTCTGATGCCACCAAGAAGCTCTATGGTTTTGATCAAAAAGAAACACGTACTTTTGGTCAGCAACTTCTATCTGCCAGGCGTTTTGTGGAGCAGGGAGTTCGCTTTATTCAGAT
The DNA here is from genome assembly GCA_002719595.1 of Verrucomicrobiales bacterium. Classification (GTDB taxonomy): domain Bacteria; phylum Verrucomicrobiota; class Verrucomicrobiia; order Limisphaerales; family UBA1100; genus UBA1100. The sequence continues at coordinate 15,037 of PBEJ01000004.1, read as the reverse complement.
CATGCATGGTAGTGGAGCGGCAGGAGCCTGGGATCAACATTCCAATCTCAAGGCAAAGCATTCAGAACTGGCTATGCAGGTTGATCGGCCCATTGCGGGTTTGTTGAAGGACCTAAAGTCGCGCGGCTTACTTGATGAAACACTTGTGGTCTTTGCCACTGAATTTGGGCGTACACCCGGTTCACAGGGAAGCAATGGTCGTGATCATCACCCTTATGGATTCAGTGTTTGGTTGGCAGGTGGAGGTATTCGAGGTGGAGTTATTCATGGTTCGACTGATGAAATAGGTTTTCATACTGAGGAAAACCCCCATTACGTAACAGACATTCATGCCACACTGCTGCATCAATTGGGTCTGGAAGCTGAATACATGGAAGTGCCAGGACATAAGCGACTTGAAGCTGATTTTGGGCATGTCATAAAAGATGTCATAGGTTAGCAGGTGTATTTAACTGACTATGTCTTTCAGTAACTGGACAAATCATAATTTTTAGGATAAATTTTTCTCGTGAGTTTCACCCAATACATCGCAGCAATAGCGGTGCTGATTGCTTGGTTGCCTGCAACTAATTGCTGTCTTATTGGAACTATTATGCCCTCTGCTGAGTTAGAGGTGTGTTGTGTTGATGCTGAAAAGAGTCAACATCAAGATCCCCCATGTGAAAATTGTGTGATGTGTTCACTAGAGTCCGGGGATATTCTTCCTTACGGCTCTGATTTCTTTTCTGCCAATTTTAAAGATTTCTTGCTCTGGGACATATCGTTACTCGGAGGATCTTTGCATTCATTCAAAATAGTCGGCATCGTGTCGGGGAGGGCTCCTCCTGATTTTGCCAGTTGGCATTTTAATATTCGCAACGCTCTTCCGGGGCGTTCCCCTTCTGTAATTCTTCTCTAAAGAACCTTTCAACTAGGTTCTCGTTTTCGTTTTAATGCGGGCTTGTTAAAGCACGTGATTTAAATACGCCTTGGGCGTTAGGTTTAGTAAAAAACAAGAAATTAAATTTAAATGAAGATTCAAAAAACGATTATAAGGTGGAGTTTTGGGGTACTGGCTCTATTGCTGGTGAACGCTGTCTCAGGGCAGCCGGTTCCCGGAGATCCCCCGGACATCAAGCAGGAGGCTAGAAATAAAGCTGCGGTNGAAAAGNTGGGTGATCTTAAACAGGCNGTACTTTTATATGTAAAGGGGATGACGTGACCGTCTTGCGCGATCGGCATCCGTGTGAAGCTGAAAAAATTAAAATTCGTTGATACCAAACGTTATAAGAGTGGTTTGGATATGGACGTAAAAACTCAATTATTAACCGTAGCTTTGAAGCCGGGTCAAAAGTCAGATGATAAACTAATTGCTAAAGGCGTTTGGGATGCAGGTTACGTTCCGGTTGANATATATTCCTTGANNAAGGGAAAGTTGGAGGTTCGTCCGTTTCCAAAGTTAGAGAAATGAATAAGCAATTATTGAAGACTCTCTGGGTTTTTCTGTTTTCGGGATCTGTCCTTTTTGCCGACGATCCAATCATGAACATGATGCCCCGTTGGGACAATGGCTGGGGNTTTCAGTTNATTGANGAATACCGATATGAGAGNGATTTATTGTTGGGAGATCAAAAGGTNTATCCCGGCTTTACTGAGGATGTCCATTTGCTGCATTTTCAAACGGTTTATACCTGGGATAAATCAGTTCGTATGACGGCTAAGTTTCCCTGGGTCTTGGGTGCACGTCGTGAAATGCCTGATGGATTCGGAGGTAAAATGATTCAGCGGGACAGTGGGATTGGTGATCCCATGATTTCTCTGCCTTTAAAAAAGTATTTCAATCTTGATGGGCGCAGTGGGTCATGGACTTTTAAGCCCATGTTAAGAGTTCCAATGTCAGGGAAGGATGACTATGAAATATATTATGATCAGTGGTCTCCAGGTTTAGGGTTGGGATATGAATTTGAAACAGCTCAGTGGGCTTTTGGTGTTTCTTTATCCGGCCATGAATACTTTGGGTCTCGACCCTTTGGGTCTCATTCGTCGATCGATCTAGGTTATAATTTTAATACTCGCGGGACTAATGGGTCGATTTTATGGGAGACTGATTTTTTTTGGGAGGATGATGGATCAGAAACCTTGTATGCCGGTCCCGCCTTATATTGGAATGTAAATGATACCATGCATTGGAGGCTGGAGTGGAAACACGACTTTCATGACCGACAAGGAATTTTGGATCACGGTAATGGGGGTGTTTTTAAGTTTAGTTTGGGTTGGGTCTTTTAGTTCCTTGTCTTGACCAAATCCACGTACGGTCAGAGACTNATCGCTATGCGACACCCTTGTGCNTTTTTGGTTACATTCTTTCTTTTAGGAGTGTCAACGCTCTGGGCTGTTAAGCCGCCAAACATCGTCATTATCATGGCTGATGATATGGGGTTCTCTGATATCGGTTGTTATGGCAGTGAAATCAAAACCCCGGTTCTGGATAAACTAGCGGCTAATGGCTTACGGTTCANCCAGTTCTACAATACCTCAAGATGTTGTCCTACCCGTGCTTCATTGCTCACTGGAATGTATCAGCATCAGGCTGGTATTGGCCTAATGACTGGTGATAATAAGTTGCCGGGATATCGAGGAGAACTGGGTCGTGATGTGGTCACGATTGCTGAGGCTTTAAGCACAGCTGGGTATCGCCGCTATATGAGCGGTAAATGGCACGTTACCAAGCACACCCGTCCGCAAGGTCCAAAGGACAATTGGCCCTTACAGCGGGGTTTTGAAAAGTTTTATGGTACTATAATCGGTGCAGGAAGTTTTTTTGACCCAGCAACCTTATGTCGGGGCAATCAGTTTATTACTCCAGTTAATGATAAGGAATATCAACCGAAGACATACTATTACACTGATGCTATTAGCGATAATGCGGTTACGTTTCTTAAAGAACATGCTGCGGAATCACCGGATAAGCCCGTATTCCTTTATGTGGCCTACACAACCGCACACTGGCCGATGCATGCACTCCCCAAAGACATTGCTAAATATAAGGGAGTTTATGATGGAGGGTTTCAGGAGATACGTTCCCAACGCTTTGAGCGGCTTAAAAAACTGGGTTTAATCAAAAAAGATTCAAAACTTTCNAAGCAATCTGATGATTGGGAAAAGGCTCCCAATAAACAGTGGGATATTCGTAATATGGAAGTGTACGCTGCCATGATCGACAACATGGATCAGGGTATTGGTCGGATTGTGAATGAGTTTAAAAGGCAAGGAACACTGGATAANACTCTGATTTTTTACCTTCAAGATAACGGTGCATGTGCTGAGGGCTTTGGCCGTTACAAGCCCAAGAAACCGTATCGCACCGATTATAAACCACTTGGTCCGGATGGGCTTCAAACGAAGATTTGGCCTCCCATGCAAACGCGTGATGGTCGTCCGGTAAAAAATGGCCCTGATGCAATGGCGGGAGCTGAAGATACTTTCACCGGCGTAGGTCGTGGATGGGCGAACGTTTCGAATACTCCCTTCCGCGAGTACAANCACTTTGCTCACGAAGGAGGTATTTCATCACCGTTTATCGTATCCTGGCCCCAGGGAATTGATTCAAAGCTTAAGGGGTCTATTGAGGATCAGCCCGGTCATTTGATTGATCTCATGGCGACTTGTATTGATGTTGCTGGCATTCAGGCACTTAGTGAATTCAAGGGAAACAAAATTCAGCCGCTGGAGGGAATTAGTCTTAAGNCATCATTTAAAGGAGAGAANTTGCGGCGAAAGAATGCACTTTATTTTGATCATCATCTCAATGGTGCGGTACGAGATGGGCAATGGAAATTAGTGCGCTATGGCGATTCAGGGCGTAACGCGAAGCTTCACCCATGGCAGCTATATGATATGGAACATGACCGTTCCGAGCAAAATGACTTGGCCAAGCAGTTCCCGGAAAAAGTGAAAGAGTTGTCTGCCAAGTGGGAAAAATGGGCGGTGCGTGCGCGCGTAAAACCGTGGCCGTGGAAAGTCGATTAAGTGATGACTATTACGCGATTGTTTTTAGTTCAGATCGTTTTCTTTGTATGCTGCGCTTATGCAGAGAAAAATAATCCGCAAATGGATCTTATTGTTTCGACATTGCAAAAAGTGAATGATCCAAAAATTCAAGTCAGTTTTTTAAAGGGAATGCTCTCTGGATTGGTAGGTCAGCGAAATGTGCCTGCCCCAAAAGGATGGCAGGCCCTCAAAGAAAGGCTGGGAAAACAGGGTAACGTTGAGATTAACAAACTTGTTTCAGAGTTGAGTCAAATTTTTGGCGATGAATCGGCCAGTCAAGCTGCGCTGGCAACTTTGCTTGATAACACTGCTCGCGTGGAGGCACGAAGAAGTGCCCTTAAGTCCCTGCTTGCCCAACGGTATTCCGAAGTGCCCTTCGTTCTTGAAAGTCTGTTAAGTCAATCGTTTCAGGTCGATGTGATTCGTGCTTATGCTACTTATGATTATCCAAAGGCATCAGTTATTCTTTTGAAGAAATATCCCAAGTTTGATTCTCATGCGCGTCGAGCGGTAATAGAGACGCTATCTTCGCGAAAATCTTACGGTCAGGCGCTCCTCAAGGGTATTGAGCAGGGTCGGGTGAAAAAGGATGAAGTCCCTGCTTATGTGGCACGGAGCCTGAAAGCACTGTTGGGCGAAGATTTTGAAAAGGTATATGGAAAGGTGAAAGATGTGTCTGCTGATAAGGGCCAATTAATGGCCCAGTACAAATCTAAAATACTATCTCCAGCGATGAACAATGCGGATGCGTCACGTGGACGGGTCGTATATCAGAGAACGTGCGGGGCATGTCACATCATGTACGATGAAGGGGGTAAGATAGGGCCTGAGCTTACCGGATCCAATCGCGCTGACATTGACTATATTTTACTTAATATTATTGATCCTAATTTTGATGTTCCCGAAGGGTATCGGATGGTTACCATAACCAGTAGGGATGGTCGCGTTTATGCTGGTAATNTGACTGAGGAGGATAATACAAAAGTTGTTTTAACNATGGTTGGTCAAACCAGTGTCATTTCCAAGGCCGATATCAAGACGCGGCTGGTATCAAAGATATCGCTGATGCCTGAAGGGTTACTGTTGACTCTGAATGACAAAGAATTTCTTGATTTGATTAAATACCTCAGAACTGAGAAACAAGTGGAGCTTCCTAAGCAATGAACTATCGAATAATTATAACTCTCGCCTTCGTTTTTGGATCAACCCTTTGGTTTTGGTCTGCCACCCCTACGAGTAACGCCAAATTCCTTAGTCCTGCCGAGGCAATAAAGAAAATGACGGTGCCTGAAGGGTTTGAAGTCACCGCTTTTGTCGCTGAACCTGACATAGGTGAGTGTATTGCCTTTTGTTTTGATGACCGCGGCCGTTTGTGGACTTTGGAAAATTTTAATTATCAAACGCGTAGGGCCCACAGTGAGGATCAACGTAACCGGATCCAGATATTTGAGGACGTAAATGGGGATGGTGTTTTTGATACTAAAAAACTATTTACTGACAAACTAACTTTTAGCTCTGGTATTGCCGTTGGAATGGGTGGGGTCTACGTCGGTAAGCCGCCTGAACTGATTTTTATTCCTGATGCCGATGGGGATGATAAGCCCGATGGGGATCCCAAAGTTTTACTTGATGGTTGGGGTATCCAGGATCGACATGAGACCTTGAACAGTTTTATTTGGGGTCCTGACGGATGGCTTTATGGCTGTCACGGTGTATTCACACGTTCGCAGGTGGGTAAGCCGGGTACTCCGGAAAGTGAGCGGCAGTATATTGATGGAGGTATCTGGCGCTGGCACCCTGTCAGTGAAGAGTTTGAGGTTTTTGCCGAGGGATTGTCCAATCCGTGGGGCTTCGATTTTAACGATCACGGGCAGGGTTTTGCCACCTGCTGCGTGATTCCTCACTTGTTTCACATCGTTCAAGGGGGAGTTTATCACAAGCAAAGCAGGCAAAACGTGAACCGTTTTGTTTACGATAATATTAAAACAATTCGAGACCACGTTCACAAGTCGGCTCATGGAGGGGCTAGGTTTTATTTAGCGGATGTTTTTCCGGAGAAATATCGGGATCAGCTTTTCATGTGCAACATTCACCAGCACAGTGTATTGACTGACTATATGGTGCCAAAAGGTTCGAGCTTTATTGGAAAGCACGGAGAGGATTTCATGCCGGCCAATGACCTTGCCTGGGTTGGTTTTAGTGTGGAAATGGGTCCTGAGGGAGGGGTCTACATTCTTGATTGGCACGATCAGAATATATGTGGAAATGAAGTTAAGTTTCCGAATTCAAGCCGGGTTTACCGAATTATGCCAAAAGGTACTAAGCCCATTAAGCGGCCCAATCTTCGTTCATTGAGTGATCTAGAATTGGTTGAGCTGCAGAAGCATTCCAACGATTGGTATGTGCGTCATGCTCGTGTAATACTTCATCATCGGGCAATTACCGGTAAACTGGAAGCGTCCAAAGTTCACCTAAAGCTCGAAGCGATGCTCAGCCAAGCGAAAACCCAAGCCAAACGCTTGCGGGCTTTGTGGGCGCTTCACGTGACGGGAGGGTTGAAGGCAAAAGGGGGTTCACGTTTGATCGAGCTACTTTCCCACTCTGATGAGTATGTTCGAGCTTGGTCGATTCAGTTTTTGTGCGAAGATAAAAAGCCGTCACTCAGGGCGCTCGATAAATTCAAAAATTTGGCTAAAAGTGATAAATCGCCTGTAGTACGACTTTACTTGGCCGCTGCACTGCAACGATTACCTTTCGAGCAGCGCTGGTCGATTTTAGAAGCTTTGGCAGCCCATGAGGAAGACGTGGATGACCATAATATTCCGCGTATGCTTTGGTTGGCTTTGGAACCAATGGTGCCTGAGAATCAGGAAAAAGCATTGACCTTGGCCTTGAGTTCCAAGATGCCTAAGTTGCAGGAATTTGTGCCGCGNCGAATTTTAGGGCAAGTAAGTGCCCCAGTCCGTAAAAAGCCNTGGCAAAATGTGATTAAAAAAGTGGCGCCAGGTTTTTCAGTAAAAAATGTCGGGCAAGGAGGAGTGGTTCATCATTCTGCTTTTAGAAATCGATCAGCGGTTCAAACCCACCCCTTGAAACGTGGGGTTCCGTCTGAATTAAATAGGGAGTTTGATGTTCCGAAGAATAAAAAAACTATCCTTACGACTGTGGTTAGTCATCACCCGCACGGAGATTGGTTGTTGCGTGTTAAAGTAAATGGGAAGGTCGTTTCTGAGGCGCCAGTTTCTTCAAAAACAGTTCAAAATGAGTGGCTTACTCATACAGTTGACCTTTCAAGGTACGCAGGNAAAAAGATTAAACTTCAATTGGAGAACCAGCCTTCGGGATGGCGNAATGAATGGGCTTATTGGAATGAAGTTAAAATAATTAGNTTACCCGGCACCAAATAATCGGGTTAATTTGAAAATGAAAAGACTGATTCTGAATCTATGTGTTTTGACTGGCCTTTTGTGCGGTACNGTCAAAGAGGCGGCTGAAAAAGCTAAAGTGATTTTCATATCCGGAAAGCCAAGTCACGGCCGACTGGCTCATGAACACCGTGCAGGGAATATGCTTTTAGCAAAGGCTCTTAATGAATCAGATCTATCTGTCGAGGCGGTAGTCCTCAAGGATGTGGGTTATCCCAAAGACGAGTCCGTGTTGGATGATGCCTCTACCATAGTCATTTTTTGTACTGGTCATGGAGGGCATGTGCTTAACCCTAAACTCAAGGAATTCGATGCGCTTATGAAAAAAGGCAAAGGTGTAGTGATGATTCACTGGGCGACTGAAGCTATTAAGGGTGATCCTGGTGACAAATTTCTCGAATGGATGGGCGGCTATTGCGATCTGCACTGGAGCGTTAACCCGCATTGGGTGCCTAACTTTAAGCCCCAAAAACACGAGATTTGGAATGGAGTTAAACCTTACAGTGCAAATGACGAATGGTATTACCATATGCGTTTTGTGGAGGGGCTTAAAGGCGTGACCCCTATTCTTACGGATTTACCTCCAGCCAAAACTCTTCGGCGTAAAGATGGTGCGCGCAGTGGAAATCCGGCCGTTCGTAAGGCGGTGGCTAATGGGGAGAGCCAGCACGTTGCCTGGGCTTATGAACGTGCTGATGGCGGGCGTGGGTTTGGTTTTACTGGCGGTCATGTGCACATGAATTGGCAGAACGATGACAATCGTAAGTTAATGCTTAATGCCATCCTTTGGACGGCCAAAGTGAAGATTCCCAAGGATGGCGTTTCCTCCAGGACACCTACCAAGGAAGAGATGCATTCTAATCTGGACTAGATTTTATTTAGTTAATCATGAGGTTGGTTTTCTGCTTTTTAATTTTATTGTTTCCTGCAACAGGTCTAATTGCCGCCCCACCGAATATACTATTCTGTATTTCGGATGATCAATCCTATGCACATACCGCAGCCAATGGTGATCCGGTGGTGCAAACTCCCGCCTTTGATCGGGTGGCCCGCGAAGGTATCCGCTTTACTCGCGCCTTTTGCGATGCCCCTACTTGTGGTCCCTCGCGCAGTGCGATTTTAACCGGTCAGCCTATTTGGAGACTGGAAGAAGCAGGCAATATTCACAGTACTCTGCCCAAGAAATTTNTTACCTACGCGGAATTACTCAAAGAATCAGGTTATGCTACCGGCTTTACAGGAAAAGGATGGAGCCCGGGTCGTCTTGAGGCAGGTGGTCGTGATGCTAATCCGGCGGGCAAGGAATTTCAGGAGCGCCGATTGAAACCTCCCTTTAGAGCCATGAGAAACACTGATTATGCGGCTAACTTCGATGACTTCTTAGCGCAAGTTAAGAAAGATCAGCCGTTTTGTTTTTGGCTGGGCACAAGCGAGCCTCACCGTGGATTTGAGCTGGGTGCGGGTGAGCGAACAGGTAAAGACCCGGCCAAAGTGATAGTTCCTAAAATCTTCCCCGACCATCCCGTTGTGCGGAGTGATATTCTGGACTACTACGTTGAGATTGAGCATTTCGATCAAATGGTTGCTCGAGCCTTAAAGTCTCTAGAAAAATCGGGCCAACTCGACAATACCCTAGTGGTGGTAACTAGCGACCACGGCATGCCCTTTCCTCGAGCCAAGGCGAGCCTTCATGATCAGGGATCACGCGTTCCTCTTGCCATCCGTTGGCCTGAAGGAATCAAAAATCCTGGTCGCGTTTTCCCCGGGCTTGTGAACCTAAGTTCTCTTGCTCCAACCTTTCTCAAGGCGGCCGGTTTGGTGGTTCCTGATATGATGATTGCATCCAGTTTACAGGATGTTTTTGGGGACAAGCCCGAGGTTGCTCGGGTTTCTGCTTTTATTGCTATGGAGCGTCACGACGGATGTCGTAAAGGAGGGAAGGGGTATCCATCACGGGCGATTCGCACCAAGGACTATATGTATATCCTGAATCACAAACCTGAACGGTGGCCGGCGGGAAATCCGGATCGTGAATTCTGTGCCCGTTACATTCCCTTCGGTGAAGTCGATTCCTCGCCCACCAAGTCTCTTCTCATGGACAACAAGGATAAGGCTGGCTTCAAGCAATTTTACAATCTTGCCTTCGCCAAGCGTCCGGCCGAGGAACTATACGATCTTACTAAAGATCCTGAGCAGATTATAAACTTTGCAGGGAAACGTAATTATATCCAAATCCAAAAGAAGCTGGCAGCCGAATTGCAGGAGCATCTTGTGCGCACCAAGGATCCTCGTGCATTAGGCTTGGATGCCCCGTGGGATCACTATCCATATTATGGTTTACGTCGAAATAAAAACTGGCAGGTCGATCCAAAACCTTAAGGTTCTGTGAAACGTTTTTTTCTATATTGCTGTATCTTGGCGACCCTAATGGTGGGCATAGTTGTCACAGCGCAACCTCCCAACGTTATTATCGTGATGACCGATGATCAGGGTTATCCAGAGTTGTCTGTTCACGGGAATCCAATTTTGCAAACGCCCAATCTAGACCGGCTCCACGGCCAAAGCCTGCGGTTGGTAGATTATCACGTTTCGCCAATGTGTACGCCGACGCGTGGGCAATTGTTAACGGGTATGGATGCCGCACGCAACGGAGCCGTCAACGTCAGTAGCGGCCGCGCTTTATTACGACCTGAAAATCCAACTATCGCGAATTATTTTGGAGATGCGGGTTATTCGACTGGAGTATTTGGTAAATGGCATCTGGGGGCCAACTATCCCTACCGCCCGCAGGATCGTGGGTTTCAGGAGAGCGTCTGGTATCCATCCTCATCCATCCCTTCCGTTCCCGCTTATTGGGGGAACGATTACTTTGATGATGTTTATNTGCATAACGGGAAAGAGAAACAGTTCAAGGGCTATTGCGCCGATGTTTTCTTTGATGAGGCAAAACGCTTCATGTCAGAATCGGCCAAGCAGAAAAAACCTTTCCTGTGCTATCTTNCGACTAATACTCCACATGGTCCATTCATTCCAAAGGAGGAGGACCGNAAGGCGATTGCTGATGTTTTGGCCCAATCCAAGTTCGATCATNTAAATGAGGCTCTTAAGAGACGACTTAGTCTTTATTTGGGAATGATCCGCAACATNGATTGGAATATGGGTAAGCTCATGAAGTTCCTTGATGACGAGGGTTTAACTGACGACACCATTCTGATCTTCAAGACGGACAACGGCAGCCTGCTTGGGCCCCAGTATTTCAATGCCGGGATGCGGGGCAAGAAAACCGAGATCTNGGAGGGTGGACACCGCGTGCCCTGCTTTATCCGTTGGCCCAAAGGNNGGCTTGGAAAGCCTCGCGACGTCGGTGGCCTGACCCAGGTCCAGGACGTCCTTCCCACCTTGCTGGATCTTTGCCAAATCAAGCCCAGGAAAGAGACCGCCTTCGACGGTATGAGTCTGGCTCCAATTCTTGAGGGAAAAACGAAGGTTTCCGAGGATCGAATCCTCGTTATCAATTATAGTCGGATGCCTGGGTTTTCGAATTATCCGTCCCCGCACTCACAGACCCAAATGCGGGCCGATCAGGCTGCTGTTTTGTGGAAACGCTGGCGTCTGCTCGAGGACCGCGAACTGTACGATCTGGCTTCCGATCCCCTGCAAAAGGAGAACGTTATCGGGAAGCATCCTGAAGTGGTGGCTAAAATGCGCAAGCGTCTCTATTCGTGGTGGAGCGGGGTCAAGCACTTGGCGAACGAGGAACAGCGGGCTGCCATCATCGGAACGGAGCATGAGAACCCGACCAAGCTGTCCGCCACCGAGTGGCTTGACGTATTCGTTGATCAGCAGGGGCAAATTCGTCGGGGCGTATTGAAGAACGGCTATTGGTTGATTGACGTTGCGAGAGCAGGGGAGTACGAGATCGAACTAAGGCGCTGGCCCAAGGAAGCCGACGGAACGATCAGTGGAGCTTTGCCAGACGGTAGCGGAACGGCTTTGCCAATAAATCAAGCCATGCTCTTTATGAGCGGACATAACCACTTGAAGATTTCCGAAAAGAAATCTTACCAGTTCGAGGGACTGACCAAGCGGGTTGCTCCCAAGGACAAAGGAGTCACCTTCACGATGAGCCTGAAGAAAGGTCCCACTGCCTTGCATACTTGGTTCAAGGGAAGGGATGGAATCATGCTTAGTGCCTACTATGTCTATATAACACGAAAATAAGAGTCCAAGTGAACCTTCATTTGAATCTAATTTTCATAAGCTTTTTCTTGTTGGCTTCTTGGGGTACGGCTCAATCTCCCAACGTATTGTTCATTGCGGTTGACGATTTGCGCGACTGGGTCGGGCATCTAGGAGGTCATCCCAATTCGAAGACTCCCAACATTGATCGGCTGGCAAAGCGTGGAGTTTCCTTTACCCGAGCCTATTGCTCCGCACCCCTTTGCAACCCCTCTCGAATTAGTCTTTTAACGGGAGTGGCCCCGTATAACTCAGGTGTATACGGAAATGCAGAGAAGCTTAGAGATAAGCTTCCCGATGCCATTACCCTGATGCAGCACTTTCGGGCATCAGGATATTCGGTTCGAGGCGCTGGAAAGATTTTTCACGGCACTACCGCTTATGACCGGGATTCTTGGGATGCCTATTTCAAGCCGACTCCTTCCGGCCGGATTCGCGACAAAACTGACAAAGATTTGCCAAAGTCTGCCTGGGCGCCTTGGGGTCCTCTTGATTGTTACGATCGTGAAATGTTTGATGGAAAGACTACCGATTGGGTTATCTCTGAACTGAAGAAACCTCAGAAGAAACCCTTCTTTCTTGCCTATGGCCTGACCAAGCCGCACTTGCCCTGGAAGGTTCCGAAAAAATATTTCGACCTGCACCCGCTGGTTGATGTTGAACTTCCACCGGTCAAGAGAGGTGACTTAGATGACCTTCCGGTTTTTGGCAAGAAGCTAGCCCGGGAAGTTTACGACCCTTCGGGTGAGAGGAACTTTGCGGTGAAACCGGATGGAGATCATGCAAACGTGACCGCAAACAAGCAGTGGCGAAAAGCCATTCAAGCCTACCTTGCCACGATCAGTTTTGCTGATGCCCAGATTGGTCGGGTGCTCGATGTTCTGGATTTCAGTGAGCATGCGAACAATACTATAGTCGTCTTGTGGGGAGATCACGGTTGGCATCTGGGGGAGAAGGAGCATTGGCGAAAACATGCCTTGTGGGAGGTATCAACGCGAACACCTCTTGTCTTTGCAGCTCCATTTGTGGTTACTCGCAACTCTCAGGGCTTGGGAAGAGATAAACTATGCCATCGTCCGGTTAGTTTGATAGATATCTATCCCACGCTTATCGACCTTTGTGGGCTACCCAAACGAAAAGGTTTGGATGGTCAAAGCCTTAAACCCCTTTTGCGGAATCCAGAAGTGAAATGGGATCGTCCAGCAGTGATTACCTACGGATTGAACAATCATGCCGTACAAACCGAACGCTGGCGCTATATACAGTACAACGATGGCGGGCAGGAACTTTATGATCATGAACACGATCCGAATGAATGGATCAATCTTGCTTCGGTCTCCAAATATTCGCCACTAAAGTCCAAGTTTTCCAAATGGTTACCGACAGCAAAATTAGAGCCCAAAAAATAGATTAAAGAACAATGAAAAATTCAACGCTGATAGTCTTGTGTATTCTGCTAACTTCCCTGATGGGAAAAGTTACAGTGTTTGCGAAGGATAACCGGCACCTAAATATCATCTTTTTTCTAGTTGATGACCTCGGGTGGGCCGATGTGGGATGCTATGGAAGTACCTTCCACGAAACGCCACACATCGACCAGTTGGCCAGGGAAGGGATACGTTTTGATAACGCCTATTCTACTTGTCATGTCTGCTCACCTAGTCGCGCAAGTATTCTAACTGGGAAATACCCTGCACGCACGGATTTGACCGAATGGCTTGGTGGCCGGCCCGAACGTGATTTTGAAAAGCTCCACAGTGCTCAAAAACTGATGTCACTGCCGGATGAAGAAATCACCTTGGCAGAAACACTAAAGCAGCACGGATACACTACTGCTAACTATGGCAAGGCGCATTTACGCAAAGATCCAAAGACCTATGGATTTGACGAAGCTATTACCGGCTGGGTGCGTTCGTACTTTCATCCGTTTTCACCGCAGTACGCGAAATCATTGCCGGCTAAAAAGGGGGACTATTATACTGATAAACTAACTGATGCGGCGCTTGACTTCATTGAGCGAAATAAGGATCGCCCGTTTTTTGTCCATTTGGAGCACTTTGCCGTGCATGACCCTATTCAGGGACGTAAGGATCTTGTCAAAAAATATCAAGAGAAACTCGCACGGTTGCCTAAGACCAAGGGGCCTGAATATATTCTTGAGCCTAATCCAGATGATCCAGCGCTGAGCAAGGTTGAACTTATGGCATTGGCAAAAGATGACCGATTAGAACTTCACCAAAATAAGCGCGTGTGGTGGGTGAAGCAGGTTCAGGACAATGTAGAATTTGCCGGAATGCTGGAAGCCACCGATCAAAGTCTGGGGAGAATCAGGAATAAGCTCAAGGAACTGGGTTTAGCGGAAAATACCATTGTCATCTTCACGGCCGACAATGGTGGCATGTCCGCTTCAAACCAGTACAGGGGTGTTCACCATTCTCGAGAGCAACTCGATAGTCGTTTCGCTTCCTCCAATCTCCCCCTACGAGGCGCCAAGGGTTGGAATTACGAAGGCGGTATTCGCGTGCCTTTGATTGTTCATTGGCCTGGTCAAACCAAAGCCAATACTCTATCGCATACAGTAATCACCGGAACCGATTTCTATCCCACACTTTTGGAAATGCTCGGGTTTCCGGCCATGCCAAAACAACACGTGGATGGTAAAAGCTTCGTGGCTGCCCTTAAAGGGAAGGAGCAGGATCGTGGCGCAATCTACTGGCATTTTCCCCATTATAGCAATCACGGTTACCAGAGTCCGGGCGGGGCAATCCGCTTGGGTAACTATAAGCTGCTTGAATACTTTGAAAACGGAAGCGTTCAACTATTCGATCTGGAAAAAGACCTTGGCGAGCAGAATGACTTGTCCAAGGTGAAACCGGAGATAACGAAGAAGTTGCTTTTGAAACTACACAACTGGCGTCGTGAAGTGGACGCCAAAATGCCGCAAGTGAAGACTGCTGGTTCTCAGGGCAAGCCCACTTCAAAAGTCGCTAACTCCATCACATTGCCTGCCGAGGTGGCAGCCTTTGCTCCCGGTTGGAAAGTTCGTGATTGGGGCGGCCCTAAAATGAAACCCGGATTGCGGGGCCAATGGGCTGGTCGACAAAACGTGTTATTGACGCACCCGCTCAGTAAGACCGTTCCCTGTGTGCTATCCCGGAAAATCGTTGTGCCTAAGGGAAAGAAAACCACTCTTAAATTAGAGGTCACCAATAATCCAAAGGGCAATTGGAAGCTGGTCGTTTTGATAAACGGCATGCAAGCCCTTAATAAGGACATCGAGGAAACAAAGTGGCGGCAGTTTGAAGTGGATCTTGCCAAGTACGCGGGTGAATCGGTGACTATCG